>NZ_JBQHXR010000017.1:0-51104 GCF_052063365.1 Blautia sp. HCP3S3_G3
CACAGTCCTTAGTACTTCTTATACCCCGAAGCCTGCACCGGAACCGAAGGTATGTCTGCCCGGCCCTCAGGGGCTCTCTTTCGCGTACGGTTTTTCACGCCTCCCCCCTCATAGAGTTTCGCACTGAACGGAAGTTCCGGAGAAATCCATAGCACAAAAACGCAAAAAATCCCCACGGATTTCTGCAAAGCTAAGATCTACTGTAATTCATTAAAACTCGCTGTGATTACCTAAAGCACTCTTTAATTCACTAAAGCCCACTTTAATTAACGGAAATTTCCATAGAAAAAGCCCCCTTCCATTATTCGACGGCAGGGGACTTTCTCTTTTATGATTTACTCATTCTTATTTATTTCTCTTTTTAAAATGATATACCAGCAGGACAATTACTGCAATAATCACTGCGATCAGAATCCAGAGAAATGGACTCTTCACTACTTTGGAAACACTGGATACCTGAGTCGCAGATGCTTCCTGACTCTCTGCTGCTGTTGGCGTTACCTCTTCTGCAGCTTCTTCTGTCGGAGCCGGTTCTTCCGTTGGCTCTGCGGTTGGGGTCGGCTCCTCTGTCGGTTCTGCAGTCGGAGTTGGTTCCTCTGTTGGTTCTGCGGTCGGAGTCGGTTCCTTCGTTGGCTCTGCGGTTGGGGTCGGGGTTGCAGTCGGCTTCGGTGTCGGGGTTACGGTTACAGAAGGTGTAGGAGTAAGCTCTGCAGCTCCTGCTGCCAGAAGAGCAGCTTCTTCTGCATTTTCTTCCACTATTGTTTCTGCCCCCTGTGCTTCACCGTTCACAGCAGGGGATTCCATACTGACAACTTCACTGTCCTCGGTTCCATATGGCTTCATCAGTTCCATATTGACCCAGCCTTCTGTACCGTCTTCGGTACGAACCTGTGCCCAGTGGCTTCCGTCAGCAAGTTCTGCATCTTCAAAAACCTGAAGCTTCGAACCGGCAGGTACTTCTTTATTTCCTGAAATCGTACCATATTTCTCACCAGGTCCCTGATACAGGTACACAGTACCGGCATCGTCTCTCGGCTCCACATCATAATCCGCACTATAGTCCACATGATCTGCACCTGCCAGATAAAGCTCAGATTCGATAGCTTCTGATCTGGTGACTACTTTCAAATCATCTTCCGGGACATAGCCATACATTCCGCTATACTGTGTATAGCCCCATACACGCTGATTCTCATCCGTCTTCTCACCTTCGATATGAAAGGCAGTTCCATTGGGAATCTGTGCATTATTCAGTTTCGTACTGTCAAAACTTGCACCGGAATAAAAATCCACGCCTCCGTCCGGAGATTCTACAACCATGTAATAATCTGTGATAATATCCGGTTTCTGAGATTTGCCTGCTTCATCTGCATAGACATTCACCGTCATCATGAGACAGAACAGCAAAGTCAGAAATGTTCTCATACATTTTTTCATAACGTCCCCTTCAATCTTTTTCTTTATTTTAACTTACGCTTATTTTCCCAATTATGCCATTTCATGATGCTGTTACCATTCTATCACAACTGCTAAAAAATAGTAATCCCTTTTTTTATATTTTTTATGAAAAACTTCGACAATTAATTACTGCGAACAAGCACTTTTCCATCATGCAGAAAAAAGGTCCTCCGGATATTCCGGAGGACCTGCAAAATGCTAATTGATTATTTGTAAAGTGGTCCGTATGTCTTGCATGCTCTGAAGTCTGCGCCTTCTTTGTCCATGCCGAATGCGTTCCATGCTGCCGGACGGAAGATCTTTTCTTCCGGTACGTTGTGCATGCAAACCGGAATTCTCAGCATAGAGCACATTGTGATCAGATCTGCACCGATGTGTCCGTAAGAGATTGCGCCGTGATTAGCACCCCAGTTGTTCATTACATCGTAAGCGGTCTTGAATGCGCCTTCGCCTGTGCATCTTGGAGCAAACCAGGTACATGGCCATGTGTAGTCTGTACGTTTCCAGAGTTTGTCAGAAACTTCTTCCGGAAGATGTACAGTCCAGCCTTCTGCGATCTGAAGAACCGGTCCAAGTCCTTTTACAAGATTCAGACGAATCATAGTTGCAGGCATTTCTGCTTTTGTTTCAAATCTGGAAGAATATCCGCCGCCACGGAAATATCCAAGGTCTGCGAAGTTCCAGGTAGTATTTGCCATGATTGCATCCTGATCTTCCTGAGTTACTTCATACCATGGTTTCATAACGCCGTTGCCGTCAGCATCTTTTGCTGCACCGTTTGCATCCAGACAGCATGCACCGGAGTTAATCAGGTGAATGAATCCGCCGCTTTCTTTTGCAACGCCTTCCAGATCATATCCTGTAGCTTTCTTAACTGCTTCCGGGCTCCAGTATGTACGAACGTCTGCAAACATCTGTGCACGGTTGGTAAGAAGTTTCATGAACATCATGCCAAGTCCGTTAAGAACGTCATTCTCTGTAGCAAGAATGTACGGTTCTCTTGCTCCGTTCCAGTCAAAGGAAGTATTCAGCATAGCTTCCGGGAAGTCACAGTTCGGATAGAAGTCTGTCCACTGTCTCTGGCCCTGGAAACCAGCAGCAAGAGCATTGTGTCCAACCATCTCTTCTTCACATCCAGCCGGAAGATTCTTATTTCCATTCATCAGGTCTTTGATGATAACTGCCATCTTAACAACAAATTCGAACTGCTCTTCTTTCTTCTCATCAGACATCTGCAGTTCTGCCGGGTTCTTATCGAAACCGATGTTGCATTTTTCTTTTGCCCATGCAAGAGCTTTCTGATATTCTGCTTCATCGTAGATGCCTTCTGTCATACGACGGATGATCTCAACCTCGTCAACAGATTCTACACGCATTCCAAGGTAAGATTCGATAAAATCAGAATCAATGATGGATCCGCCGATACCCATACAGATGGATCCGATCTGTAAATAGGATTTGCCTCTCATGGAAGCTGCTGCAACGGCTGCACGTCCGAATCTTAAGAGTTTTTCTTTAACATCTTCCGGAATAGTGGTGTCGTCTGCTTCGCAAACGTCATGTCCGTAGATACCGAATGCCGGAAGACCTTTCTGTGCATGTGTAGCAAGAACGGATGCCAGATATACAGCACCAGGTCTTTCTGTTCCGTTGAAGCCCCATACTGCTTTGATTGTCTGAGGATCCATATCCATTGTCTCAGAACCGTAGCACCAGCAAGGAGTAACTGTTACAGTGATATCAACGCCTTCTTTTCTGAATTTGTCTGCACATGCTGCGGACTCAGCAACACGTCCGATTGTGGTATCTGCGATAACAACTTTTACAGGTTCACCGTTGGAATATCTCAGATTCTCTTCGAATAATTTTGCTGCGGATTTTGCCATGTTCATGGTCTGCTCTTCCAGAGATTCACGAACTTTCAGAACACCGCGGCGTCCGTCAATTGTTGGTCTGATACCGATTACTGGGTAGCTTCCGATTAATCTGCTTTCTGCCATGATTAAAAATACCTCCGTTATAAAAATTCTCTTTCTCTGCTGCCTAACCCCGGCAACATTTATAATTGAATTATACGATTGCAAAATGAAAATTACTTGTGTTATAATAGCAAAAAATAGGACAATATTCACTTTTTTAAATTTCTTGCTAAAATGTCTGTAAAATTTTTATAAACTGCAGGAAGGAAGGTGGTTTTTTGCACGATTTAGACCACAATGAAGACCGGCCAAGAGGCACTTATGATTTTCCCTTTGAATTCCATCATGTGGAAAGTTCGCATCCCAGTTATGTCATGTCTTACCACTGGCATGTGGAATATGAAATCATCCGCATTCTCAAGGGCACTCTCGCCGTCACTTTAGACGAAAAAAGTTTCACAGCTGTACCTGGAGATGTAATTTTTGTCCATAGTGGAATCCTTCACAGCGGAATTCCTTCTGACTGTATTTACCAGTGCCTTGTTTTTGACGGAAATCTTTTTCTGAAGCATAATTCCGTCTGCGCAGGATATATGCAGAAGGTGATTCACCAGGATATCCTCATCTATCATCATTTTACAGAAAAATATCCGGAGATCCAGTCTGTTTTAAACAGTATTTTTGACGCCATGTGGAAAAAAAATCCCGGCTATGAACTGATTGTTCTTGGACAATTTTACCACTTTTTCGGTCTCGTTTTTAGTAATCATTACTATCTGGACGGTGTTACCAAAGCCCGCAGAGATTATAAGCGTATTCTCCAGCTGAAACAGGTACTGGAATTCATCGAGCACAATTACGCCTCACCGCTGACACTTCAGCAGCTGTCGGCCTCTGTCTCCATGTCACCCAAATATTTCTGCAGATTTTTCTCAGAAATGACCCATCAGACACCCATGGACTACCTGAATCATCAAAGAATCGAGCAGGCATGCTACCAGCTGTCCACCACCGACGATTCCATTACGGAAATTGCCTACAGGAGCGGTTTTAACGATCTGAGTTATTTTATCCGGACCTTCAAGAAATATAAGGGAATCACCCCGGGAAAATATAAGCGTTCCTGATTTTTATACGGCTCTGTTGATTTCCTCCAGAAATCTTTCCCCGTATTTGCTGTACTTATGTTCTCCCACACCATTTACCTGAAGCATTTCTGCTTTATCTTTTGGCTTCAGAATACACATATGTACGAGGCTTCTGTCTGAAAAAACAATATACGGGGGAACTTTCTCCTCCCGCGCGATCTGCATACGAAGAGTACGAAGCCGCTCAAAAAGCGGTTCGTCTTTTTCGTCCAGCAGCGTTCCTGCGGTATTTCCTTTTTTCTTCTCCGTATTCTTTTTCGGCTCCGGTCTTCTCTCCCTGGCCATTTTCATTGTCAGAACAGTATCTTCTTCCAGGAGTTCTCCTGATTTCTCCGTAAGTTTTACCAGAGTATATTCATCATTGGTCAGGGTGAGATAATTCTCAATCAGAAGATGATTAAAAATCTGTCTCAGACGATAGATGGGAACATCCTCACATATCCCATAACAGGAGCTTTCATCCATCCGGTATTTACGGAGTTTTGCTGTTTTTGCGCCTCTCAGTGTATCGAGAATCACTGTCATCCCGTATCTCTGGCGGCAGCTTTTCACACAGGAAACAATGGCACGTGCCTCCCGTGTCACATCTGTTTCCACAAACTCGGTCAGGCAATTGGAACAGTTTCCACAGTAATTGGAACCATATTCCCCAAAATAACGCAGAATATAGTCTCTCAGGCATTCATGGGTAAAGCAGTAATACGTCATCTTTTTCAGACGTTCCCGGTCGCGTTCCTGAACCAGCTCTCTTGTCACCGGATCCAGTTCCTGATTGTCACGATTCTGATCAATAAACATCTGATTCGTTACAACATCCTGTCCGCTGTAGAGCAGAATACATCTGGCAGGCTCTCCATCACGGCCGGCACGTCCTGCTTCCTGATAATAGCTTTCCATATTTTTCGGCATATTATAATGAATCACAAAACGCACATCGGATTTGTCAATTCCCATTCCGAAGGCATTGGTCGCCACCATGATCCGGCTTCTGTCATAAATAAAATCATCCTGATTGCTGCGTCTTTCCGCATCAGACAGGCCTGCATGGTAGCGCGTCACCTGAAATCCGTCTTTTGTGAGTTTTTCACACACTTCTTCCACAAGTCTGCGGGTGAGGCAGTAAATTATACCGCTTTCTGTGCGATGGTTTGACACATATTCCCTGACCGTTTCGTACTTATTCCCCGGGGATTGTACTTCAAAAAACAGATTGCTCCGGTCAAATCCGGTGGTCTTTACATATGGCTCCTGAAGCATCAGAAGGTCAATGATGTCATCCCGGACTTCTTTCGTGGCTGTGGCAGTAAACGCACTGACTACCGGCCGTCTGGGCAATTTTTCAATAAATTCCGTAATTTTCAAATAGCTTGGCCGGAAATCCTGCCCCCACTGAGAAACACAGTGCGCTTCATCCACAGCTACCATCGCAATCTGTGCATGCAAGGCAAAATCCAGAAACGATTCTGTCAGCAGTCGTTCCGGAGCCACATAAATAATGGGATAACGTCCCTGTGATGCGTACTGAAGAGCTTTGTAATATTGATTTACGGTCAGGGAACTGTTCAGATATGCAGCCGATATTCCAGCCTGATTCAGACTGCTCACCTGATCCTTCATCAGAGAAATCAACGGAGAGATGACAAGAGTAATCCCATCCATCATCAAAGCCGGGATCTGATAGCAAAGAGATTTCCCCGCTCCGGTAGGCATGATGCCAAGAACATCTTTCCCGGCAAGAATACAGTCGATCAGCTTCTCCTGCCCTTCCCGGAACTGATCATAGCCAAAATAACGTTTTAAAATCCCGTATTTTTTCCCGGATTTCCCATTATCTGTTTCATAATTTGCTTCACTGTACTTTTCCTTATCTTTTTTGCGATATTTTTCACTGCATTCCATTCGCATTCCTCACTTTCTTCCCACATGTTCTCCAAGTTTCACCCGGGTCTCCATCCCATGAAAAGAATTTCTCAGAATATCCTCATCCGGAATGACCTTTCCTGCCTGCGTCATAAGAATAACGGTGGAACCTCCGAACGCAAAATTTCCTTTTTCTTCCCCTCTGCCAACCTTCCGTTTCCCCGGACGGTTCTCAATTTTCCCGACAAGCAGAGCCCCCACTTCCATCTGCAGAATGGTACCGAAATTTTCCGAACGCAGCAGACAGTATTCTCTTGTATTTTCCTTATAGATTGGGAACTGATCATTTGCCGCGGGATTGACCGTATGAAATACCCCCGGAATCTTCCGGCTGCCGGATACCATTCCCTGATCCGCATACACATATCGATGATAATCATCCACACACAGACGAAATACCCAGATATATCCCCCCGCATATTTTTCTGCCAGTTTCTGATCTCTCAAAAGACTCTGTACGGTATAAAACGTATCTTTGATGCAAAAAGAAGTGTTCTCTCCGATTTTATAAACACTCAGCCGACTGTCACACGGACTGATCAGAGTCTCCGGTGTTTCGTCTATTCTGCGTGCCCCGAGAGCCAGCTTTCTTTTAAAAAAATCATTATAGGAAGTAAACCTTCTGTCTTCGTAATCCGTCATGTCAATGGAATGGCTTCTGATAAAAGGACGAATTAGAATTCTGGAAACACACGTATCCAGAAGCTTTCCCCCGACTCTGGATACCACAGGGGAAACCATTGGTTTCAAAAGCATTCTTCCTATTCTGCTGCCGTACAGTACCTGCAGAAAACGGTCCTGCAGGGAATTCTCTTCTGTAATATTTCCTTTTCTGTCTGCTGTAAGATGCATCCTATTCCTCCTGTTCTCTCAAATAACGCTAGAGTGTGTTTGAAAACCAGATCAGTGATACGTTCCGTATTTACTTATCGCTGTATCCATATAAACCACAATACACATTTCTGTCCTTCTGACACAAAAGTCATGTTCTTTCATGCAGGCATGAAACACATGACTTTTTCTCTTCCGTATCCTGTCATGTTACTGACAGTTATAAATCCTGATCGTATTAAAACAAGTAATAAGCAGCTGCCACATAAACCTGCCTTATTTTTCATCCCTGCTTCCATGTGTCGGATATTTATTATCGGCTTATTATCCCCCAAAATCTTTGTACCTGCATCACTCATAAAAATGCAGCAATTTCCACCAGGTACGCCATACAAACAGAATGACCAGAACGGCCGCCGCAACAACTGCCACCAGCAGAAATACTTCCTTTGTAGATGGTTTGCGGAATTTAAAATCTGTAACAAACAAAACTCCAACCAGTGCCACCATAATATGCAGAGCAATAATAAACATATCCCGCGTCGGAAACAGCGGAGATACCAGATACAGAAGCGGAAGCGCCACTGCCATGGACGTAATGGGCAGTCCCTGATAATACTTTCGTGCCTCAGCCGAAGTTTCCTGGCGTTTGGCTTCCATTACATTGAAAAATGCCAGTCGGATCAGTCCCGCCAGACCATACATAATCAGAATTGCCATGCTGTAAACATGGTCCATTCCCAGTTTGAAGCAGATGATCATCGGCAAAACTCCAAAACAGACTATATCACAAAGAGAATCGATCTGTATGCCAAAGCTTTTTTCATCCTCCGTTCTGTTTTTCTTTGTTCTTGCAATTTTCCCGTCAAACATATCGCAAAGACCGGACAAAGCCAGAAAGAAAATCGCCACGCGCAAATGCATCGTCACTGCACAGAAAATCCCTGCTGACGCAGATGCAAAACTAAGATATGTAAGTATTACTGTATAATCATAAAAACCAATCATTTGTACCTTCCCCTTCTCATAATCTCTGAGCATGCCTGAAAATTCATTCCATCTGTCTGCACACATGCTCTAAACAGTACATCGGAAAATACATACAGAAACATAAACAAGTCAGATGTATCCATTATTTCACTTACGATGTACTTAATTTCTGTGCTTTTTCCTTCCGGAACATATAATAAATCTGGGCCGTAAGAGTAAAAAGAGCACTGATCACAATCTGGCTGTAATAAGCCATACCCCTGGAAATAACCATAGCCGGAAGCGTGAGTTCGCCAAAAACTGCCGCAAAAATCTGCAGAAATAAAGTTTCACTAATCCCCATTCCTCCCGGAAGCGGCAGCATATCCACGGAAACGGAGATTACTGCCTGCAGAAAAATCACATCCCACATGGAAGTCCCGTTCCTCCCAAAAGAACAATACACCAGCCACGTTACAGCAAATAACGCCATACGCTGAACAAACGTGATCAGGATAACATTCACAATCACCCGTTTATGTCCACGTAGATATGCGGCTGTTTCCCTGTAGGTTTCCATGGAAGTCTGAAGTTTTTCCCTGTGCGCTTCCCCGTGTTTCATCAGATGCATTTTTTCCAGAAAATGCGTTCCTGCAATGATGATTTTCTCCGCCATAAGCGGATGAAAGACCAGAACGGTCATAAAAGTCACGCAAAAAACATTCAGCCCCAGTCCCAGATAATAAACCGGAAGAATTTCTTTCAGATAATGGTGAAGAAATCCTCTTCCGAAAATCAGAATCCCAACGCCGATCACAACCAGAACCAGCTTATAGGTTATGGTAATAATCATCAATATTACGGTCGATACCGGAATGGGAATCTTTTCCTTTTTCATGTAATAAATCTGCATAGGCTGTCCGCCGGTTGCCGATGGCGTAATACAACTGAAGAAAAAACCAACTGAGGAAAACAGAAAACAGATCCATTTTTTCAGATGTATCTGAAATGTGCGCATCATATACCAGATAATAATAGACTCTCCCCAGATAAAAAAAGTCACAAGACCTATTCCCGGAATCAGCCATCGGATATCCGCATGCATAATAGACTCTTTCAGTGCTCCCAGATCTTCCCCGTGAAAAACACCATAAATGGTAAGCCCGAAAACAACAGCCAGTAAAATTGTATTTCCTATTACCTTCTTCTTTGTCTGCATTTACTCTGCACCTGTTTTGTGAAAAATTTTACTGGTCACTTTGTCTGTCAGTTTCTGATATGTTTCCCATACGACCTGTTTTTTTCCAAGATAAAAACAGAACTCCGCAAGCAAGATACCTCCTGCCACATCCCAGATCACATGCTGTTTCGTCGTCAGCGTGGAAACACAGATCAGAATTGCCAGCAGAAAGGAACATTTCCGATACCAGCCGGAAATCTCTTTTCTTCCGCGCAAACCTATATAACAAAGCCAGCTTACCAGACAATGAATGGACGGGAACAGATTATCCGCCGCATCGATAGTATATAAATAAACCATCATCTGGTTAAATAGCCCGGAAGATGCCACAACAGGACGTGTATTCGTAGTCGGGAATAATATGTAACAAATCAGACAGACGGTTCTCGAAAGAAAATCGCATGAAAAAAACTGGCAGACTTCTTTTTTTCCCTGACGCGCCATCAGTATGTAATTCACAATCCAGAACACATAACTTCCAAAATAGATCAGCACAGACGGCGGCCAAAAAGGAATCAGTTCATCAAATCTGCTCTCAATATTGTAATGATGCCAGCCTCCGGCAATTACTCGCGAACCATAATAGACGGAAAAATTGAATAAGACGGCCAGAACAAGAGGAAACAGACTGTATTCGGGAACGAGCGATGTCAATAATTTCCTTATTTTTTTCATACCTCTCCTTTCGCTAATTATCTGCTCATTGATATGAGTATATCAAGTTTTCTGTAAACTCACAAGGCTATCTTAGGAACTTTAAGAAATCTTAAGATATTGGTAATGATTACGGAACTCACCACACGGCGGATATCCGGAATTTTTCAAGCACGCTCTGGTACATGCTATACACGCAGAATGATTTTCTCATATACCAGGCGGATTGCTTTCCTGTAATACAAAAACGTCTCCCGATGTGCTTCTCACATTCAGGAGACGTTTCTGTCAACATATGGCAAGTAATCTCTATTTAATCACTCCTGTTTTTTTCAGGACTTCTTCTACTTTATGTACCGGAATAATCTCCAGCTTCTCCTTAATTTCATCTGCCACATCCTCCAGGTCTTCTATATTTTCCTTTGGGATAAATACGGTCGTAATTCCTGCGCGTACGGCAGCCATCAGTTTTTCCGGAAGCCCTCCGATCGGCATGATCACGCCTCGCAAAGACACTTCCCCTGTCATAGCAACGCTGGCACTGACTGCATTTCCCGAAAGCAGAGAGGAAATAGCTGTTGTAAGGGTAATTCCCGCAGAAGGGCCATCCTTCGGCACTGCACCGGCAGGAACATGAATATGCAGATCATTCTCCTCAAACAGCTGTGCCTTATCCGGGAACATACTCTTTGCCAGACTGACTGCAATCTGTACCGATTCTTTCATAACATCTCCCAGTTGTCCGGTAATGATGATCTGCCCGCTTCCTTTGGTAAACAGTGTTTCTATAAAGAGAATATCCCCTCCGGCCTGTGTCCAGGCAAGTCCGGTTACAATACCAGGCTTTTTCTCCTCCAGAATATGATCATGAATCATCGGCTTCTGATCCAGAAATTCACGGAGACGTTTCGTACTTACAGTCAGGGATTTCTGTTCACCTTTTACGAGCTTCACGGCTGCTGTCCGGCAAAGTGTATCCAGCATTTTTTTCAGCCCGCGGACTCCGGCTTCCATTGTATAGTCTGAAATAATCGCATGCAGAACTTCATCGGAAACCTTCAGATTGGCAGCCTTAATTCCCATGGTCTTCATTGCTCTCGGCAGAAGATGTCTTCTGGCAATCTGTACTTTTTCGGATTCTGTATAACCCGGGAACTGAATCACTTCCATTCGATTCAGTAGCGGCTCCGGTATGGTATCTGTAGAATTGGCTGTGCAGATAAACAATACATCCGAAAGATCATACGGTACATTCATGTAATGATCGGTAAATGTGGAATTCTGTTCCGGATCCAGTACCTCCAGCAGGGCACTTGCCGGATCTCCGCTGTAATCATGAGAAAGCTTATCCACTTCATCCAGCACCATAACCGGATTCGATGCACCGCTTCGTTTGATCCCATCCATAATTCGTCCAGGCATGGCACCTACATAAGTACGTCTGTGGCCGCGGATTTCTGCCTCATCCCTGATACCGCCCAGACTGACACGGACATATTTCCTGCCCAGCGCTTTTGCAATACTCTGGCCGATACTGGTTTTTCCGGTTCCGGGAGCTCCGACAAACAGCAAAATGGAACCGGACTGTTTTTTATTAAGAGCCATCACTGCAATCTGCTGAATTACTCTGTCCTTCACTTTTTTCAGGCCAAAATGCTCTTCGTCCAGAATCTTCTCCGCTTCTCCCAGATCTATTTCTGAAAATTCTGCCTTATCCCAGCAAAGTCCTGTCACAAAGTCCAGATAATCGTACAGCATTCCATATTCATGTCCGTTTTCTCCTTCCTGCTTCATACGGTTCAGGATTTTTTCCGCTTCTGCTCTGGCTGTATCGTTCATGCTGGATTCCTGAATTTTCTGCTGGAATTTCCGAAGGTCGGATACATTTTCCGGATGCATTTCATCCAGCTGTCTCTGAAGGATCTCAATCTGTTTGCGGATGGCCTCCTCTCTGTAAAGCTGCTCGTGGGTCTCCGCCTGCTCTTTCTGTACTTCATTGCTTACTTTTGTCACTTCAATGAATTCATACAGTGCTTTTTCCATCAGAGCTGTTCTGACGGAAATCTTATCAGCTTCCATAATGGCATATTTTTCTTCTGTAGAAATACTCAGATGATAAGACATGGTGCAGACCATTTCTGCCATGGTTTTCCACTGGTTGATATAGTTTCTTGCAACAATTCCCCACTGAAATCCCTGGACAAACTGCAATACAGCAGATTTCACCGCATCATAATGCTTTTTCTGTTCATCAGCGTCCATGTCTTCAATATCCGGCCGGTCCGTAGCTGTCACCAAAATTTCTTCCGGTGTTACATCCAGCATATCCACCATCACACGACTGACCGCTTTGATTCCAACATTTCCATCCTTGTCAATATTATCGATCACGCCACTGGCACCAATATAGTAAAAATCTTCCTCTTTCATGTCGGAACGAGCCCTGTCTTCCTTCAGCATCAGGAAAATAGCCTCCTCGCCCACTACCGCTTCCTTCCGTACAATTTCCTGAAAATACTCCTTCTGGAAATAAAACGTCACACCCGGCAAAACAATCAAATCATGTGTTGGAATAACTACCATAATCAATCCCTCCTTGTTTTATCAGCACTCCCATTCATCGAGTGCTAATTCTCATGTAAAAAAATACGCTTCCAGCGAAGCATTACTAAAGTCATAAATTATTTAACTGTTTGATTTTAAATTATATACCAATTTTTTATAATGTCAATCCTTTTTCATTCATAATATCTCGAAAATCTTGACATTCCCTTTCAAAACATCCACAATAAGACACAGATAAATTTTCAAACATGCTCTAAGTGCTTCTTATTCCTTTTTCATCAAACATATATTTCAGCTATATTATACAGGAGATGATTGATTATGAAAAAACTTGCTATTATATTTCCAGGTGTAGGTTATACCTGCGCAAAACCGCTCTTATATTACACTGCCTCCCTTGCAGCTGACAAAGATTACGAAATCATACGGCTTGATTACGGACAGGATATCCACAGTTTTCGCGGACGAACCCCTCTGGAACTAGAACCGGTCACATCCCTTGCTTTAAAGCGGACCATTCGCCAACTGGAAGATCTGACTTTTGAAAAGTATGACCGGATTATTTTCATTTCCAAAAGTATCGGAACTGTAATTGCATGCGAAGCTGAATCCATTCTTGGCCTCCGAGGCAAAGTCCGTCACTTTCTCCTGACTCCGATTCCTGCAGCCATTCCTTATCTGAAAAAAGTAAACGGTGTTTATTTCTCCGGAACTGCAGATCCCTATATTCCGGAAAAAACTGTTCGTCAGGCAGCTCGTCTCTATCCAGAAAAGACTGGCGGTGTTTTTGAAAGATGCAACCACTCGCTTGAAAAACAGGGGGATACGATGGGAAATATCCAAAATCTCCAGAAAGTTCTGGAATGCCTGGAATGGATGTTGGAGCAGGAGTAAGTTAACCGAATAACTATCATTTATATACTAAAGTGGGCTTTAGTGAATTAAAGAAGGCTTTAGTTAATAAAAATGTTTTTGGTGAATTAAAGAAGGCTTTAGTTAATTACAGCGGGTTTTAATGAATTAGACGTTAGTTCTGTATTAATCCGTGGGGATTTTTTGCGTTTGGTTGTGCTATGGTTTTCACCGGAACTTCCGTTCAGGGCGAAACTCTGTGAGGGGGGAGGCGTGAAAAACCGTACGCGAAAGAGAGCCCCTGAGGGCCGGGCAGACATACCTTCGGTTCCGGTGCAGGCTTCGGGGTATAAGAAGTACTAAGGACTGTGTATTTTTGCTAAAAGCGTGAACAGGATTTCTGAACTCGCCTTCGGCTCAGACAGCAGAAATCCCGCTCACAACGCAAAAATCCACAGCCCAAGTACTTCTAATATCCCTGCAGAAGGCACCGGAACCGAGGGTATGTCTGCCCGGCCCTCAGGGGCTCTCTTCCGCTGTCAGTTAGCGTTTCACTGGAAGAGAAGATGAAAAATCCGGAAAGGGATCATAAATCGGATAGTTTTTACGAACCACTTTGCATCAGGAAAATGTTGTTGTTAAGGTGAAATTAGCTTTTAACGTCTATGCTTTTTCGCAACAAAATGCCATTTTGTTTTCGTGGCATGGGAACTATAGCCATTGCAATTGACTGAATGTACAGTGGCGGTATGGATTATTCTTTTCGAACTGGGCATGTAAGCAAATCATTTGTCGATTTAAAACCCATGAATCCATATCTTCCGTTTCCAATTCCCTCCCGGATTTTTCAACCCATAACTTCCCGTGAAACGCTAACTGTCTGCCGCAGCCCCTGGAGGGGTTCCTCTTTCGCGTACGGTTTTTCACATCACACTTCACAGTGTTTCGCACTGAACCAAAGTTCCGGAGAAAACCATACGCATAGTAAAACTCGAAGAATTCTCACATACAGTTGCTGAACTAAAGCACTCTTTAATTCTCTAAAGCCCACTTTCATTCACAAAGCCCCACCTTAACTCATCAATACAAATCCCTTGATACTTAACAAAAAAAGCCCCTGCAGCATCGGTCAATTCTATATGACCATCTGCTGCAACAGCTCTTCTCCTGTTTCATCCCAGATATTGATTACAAAACCTCATGTAAGACCGACAGCCCATACTCTGCCAGACTGTGGTCTTCTTCTCCGGTGCCTCCGCTGACACCAAGACCACCGATAATGGTATCTCCCACTTTGATCGGAACACCACCGCCAAAAATAACGATCTTTCCGCCATCCATCTTATCAACACCGTAAAAAGTGCCGCCCGGCTGAGCAAGCTTGCTCAATTCCATTGTAGTCATCTTTACAGCCACAGATGTATAGGCCTTTTTCAGAGCCACATCAAAGCTGACAAGAAATGCACCATCCATAACATGAACCGCTATCGGATTTCCATCCGGACCGCAAATGGCAATAACTGCCTTTTTACCCCGGCGATTAGCCTCTTCTTCGATCTTTTCAATCAGTCTCTTGGCACTTGCCAGAGTGATCTTTCCCTGAATTCCCATGCGTTTCAGAACTTCCTGAATGACAGCCTCACTGGCTGCCCCATTCTGATTTTCTCCCATAGAGGTCACCTTTCCTGTTTCTGCAGTCTGTGTCTGACCATCTGCCTGAGAATGAAGCTTCCCGGCTTCTTTTGCATCCGTATACCGTGCAAGGACATAAAGATAATCTGCCAGACGGTTCATATATTTCTTGGTTCCGGTATCTGCACCGAATTTTACACTGACAAGAGCCAGTGCACGCTCCGCTCTTCTTGCCACAGTACGGGCAACATCGATTTCTGCGGATAAACGGCATGCTCCCGGAAGGATAAACTTTTTCGGACGATCAAACAGTTTTTCCATACGGTCGATCTCTTCTTCCAGGATTTCTGTCTTATCGTCATCGATCTTGTAATCTCTGTTATAAGGGTCTGCCACTCCAGCCATCACCGTAATCAACGTACCCTGAATTTTCTCCAGAGTGCGGATTGCTTCCTGATCCTTCAGCATGGTTTTCACCAGCCCCAGATGGCTTGTCAGCTCATCTATGGTTCCAACAAGCTGGATACGGTCATCCGACTTGGAAACGTTTTTCGTACGGATCAGGTCTGTAGTGCCTCTGTCTCCGTTCTTGGTATAAATGTTCATAACGGCATCCCCCGAAAAATAAATGACTCAATGAAAGCAGTTTTTGCCAAAATACTATAAGCGCTTCTAAACTACTATATCATTTATACAATCAACTGTAAATATTCCCATATACAAAAACTCCACTGTGTTTTCAGTTTATCGTTTCTGTTTGATATATGGATTTAAACGGCATTTTTTTTATTGCTCTCGCGCTGTTCGCGCCAAGATTCCGGCATTGCCAGAACGCCGGTGCATTCAGTTCGAACACATTTTTTCCTCTGGGAAGTCTCTGCATCTGCATAGCAAGTCTGACTCCGGTCATGCCGATTCCAGCGCCGAGCATGGATTCATTTGCCGCATCATAAGCCAGAGCGTCCAAATCTCCCTCATGAGTCTGCACCTGAAAAAGAACTCCTTCTTCTTCAATTCCGGCACACACCTCTCTCAGAAGATCTTCATCCGGCTTCTGTACATATATAATAATTGCAGGCTTATTTACAACCATACCCGTCCCTCACAATCTATCCGATACTATATAACTTTCAACAACTTAGAACATGCTTGAAAGCTTGAAAATTGCTTTCCGACAGAAATACACCACATATATTATATCGTCCCAAATAAGGAAGAAATAGCAGGCTATACTGACCGAATACGAGACAAATATACTGTAGAGTGGAACATACACATAGCGTAAAGAAATTACCAAACATGTTCCGATACATTGAAAAAAATAATTGTCTACACGGTTATGATTCCATATACCGGCCCTGATAAGAATTATCCCAGATATGACAGCAGCAATCCTGTAGCCACTGCATTTCTTGGTCCTTCCACTCCGCGGATGTTTCCTCTTCCACAGACGATCCGGTAATCCGCCAATACTTCCATCAGCATCTCCGGAATTTCAAAGTCTTCTGCTGAACCGCCAACCAGGACTACGTTGGGAATTTTCCGCAAGTCATGATCTGGCGCTACGATTTCCAGTGCACGAAGTGAGTTTCGCACAAACACCTTCTTCTTGGCATCCCGGCGGACCTCAAGAATCTTCTCCATAGGAATATCTTCTTCCACTTTCAGCATTTCACCTGGTGCAAGAAGAACCACATGACCGTAATATCTGGGATCAATGGATTCCTCGAAAAACTGCATGGATCCATTTTCCAGACGCATGTGGAAAAGACTTTCCACCTTACCCATCGGATATTTCTTAATCTGTTCTGCTGTTGTTCTGCTGTGCAGACCAAGTTCTGTCTGAATCAGCATGGAAACCAGTTCACCGGCACCTGCCTGATGTGTGGTTTTTACACTTCCATCCGGCTGAAGCACCGCAGCATCTGTAGAACCGCCTCCCATATCAAGAATCGCAAGCGGAAGCTTCGTACCGGGTGTGGTCATTGCACCAAGAGAAGCCATTACAGCCTCCACACCGGCCACAACTGCCTTCACATGCAGTTCCTGTTCCAGTCTCTCTGCAATTTTCTGCATGGGAAGATGCTGGGTTTTTACCATGGCAGCAATTCCAACCGCTTTTTCCATACAGGTTTCTCCTGCAAGAGAGCCTGCGATTTCCACCGGAGCAAGAGTATCCACCGCCAGGATATCCGTAATACGGATTTCACTGTCACCTTCATGCTCTTTCGCCACATCCGCCATACTTGTCTTGATCCGGCGAAGCATATTCCCAACATTGGTATCACGCTCACCGTCAATATCGCGGATTTCTCCAGCAGACGCCAGAGTTTCCATGATTTTGTCTGCTCCGGCATCAATATTTACATTCGCTTCCTTTTCGCCGTGAAAAACAATTTCCCCGGCAGGAAGTATATTTTCTCTGATATTTCCATGAGGGGTACGAATCACTACCGCACTCCGCTTCCCCACAAGGCTCTTGGCAATAGGGGTAACGGACTTTGTCTCCTCTGCATTCAGTCCCAGAAGCGTTGCAATTCCATATGGATTGGAGAGCATACGGATACTTGTACCGGGAAGTGCCACTTCAATTGCCGCCAGTTTGCCTTCCGGCACTCTGCTGATATGGCGTACTTCATCCACAATCGGCATCTTTTTGCTCAGACGGTTTTCCACAAGGACTGCCTCATCTGCCTGGAGAATCAATCCCCGGACATCCAGTTCCGGGATGTGCTGGTTCAGCCTTGCGGCAACTTCTTCATAGGAAAACTTACTGGCTGCCGCTACGATGTACGGCACTCCCGGTTTTCCCTTCCAGATATTTTCCAGAAAAAGAAGTTCTCCGACAGCTTCCCCTGCACCTGCCGGTGTCGACGGGTTGTGCCCAATCATGGAAGATTCCGTAATGATGGTCTCTGTGATTGTTTCCATCGCTGTATCGCCGATGACCGGAGCGGCCTCATTTAAGCGTACAAGGTCCAGGGCACTGAGAGGCTGATGGATTCTGTCCATCGCTTCCTCAAGCGCCGCCTTGATTCCCAGAACATTGGGAAGTGTTCCTTTTGTTCCGGTGGTCATTCGGGAAGCACTGGAGAGAAAACGGAAGTATCCGTTTTCTCCCACTGCACCAATACATACTTCAGTTGTGGAATTTCCTATATCAACACCTGCAATCAGTTTCAAAGAAGAATTCCCCTTTTTTCATAAATTTCAGCAGCTTCCAGCACCAGTTTGGCACAATGCGGTGCATGGTATTTCTCCAGCAGTTCCTGTGCCATAAGAACCAGTTCTTTTTTGGTGGAACGATTCGGGCGAAGCTTATTATACATGGTTAAAATGACATCATCCGGAACATTGGAAAGCTCTGCAGCTCTCTCAAAATTCGCCTCCATCTGAGGATTATCTGCGGCAGCTGCCACCTGGCCCTGCCTCTTCAGCATTTCCGGAGATATCTTGATATCTTCCGCAGCAACGTTGCCGCGCTTTACTTCATCCAGTGTAATCTGGGAAAGTTTTTTCCCGGTTTTGGATGTGATGGTATCGGCTTCGTTCTGCCCTAAAGGATAGTTACTCATTTTGCGCCCTCCCATACAATCATGCCTTTGTCCGGATCAAGCTGCTCTGTTTCAATGATATGCATCAGTGCTGCTTTTACCTGGAATTTCGCACGTACCATAGGGTCGTTGGTGCACTCAATCGGAGTAACCTTTTCCCCTTTTACATATTTCGCTGCATTCCTGCCGATCTTGCGGTAGGTTTCAAGGTCCATCAATGGTGCCTGCGGGAAAAGCTCCAGATTCGTCAGCGGATAAAGATCTTTCTGATGAATGACCGTTGTTCCCTTGGACTGAATTCCGATGCCGATTCCGGAACCGGAAAGTTTTGCTGCCTGCAGTGCCATAAAGCCTACATCAGAAGTATCCAGAACTTTTACCACACGGGAAACCATTCCTTCCTCTTCAATTCCGGCTTTTACATTGCGAAGTACCTCATCCAGCGGAATTCCACCGATGGTCTTGGTAATCTCTGTCTGGAAAGCAGCTCCTACACCAATGACAACTTCTTTCGGGTCTGTCCCCTGTTTTGCTCTCACCGCTCCTTCATAGGAACGTTTCGGGCGCATTCTTGTCTTTCCGGCAAGACTCTGCGGTCCGCTGGAAGACGTGGTCGTAGGCTGTGCACCACCTCGCTGCAACTGCTCCACGACCGCTTTGGTTATGGCTTGTATCAGTTGTTCATTCACTTCCATGGCCGGACCTCCTAAAATTCATTTACATCAATTCTGTGAGGAATTGCTTTAATTTCCTCCCAGCGTTTGCCGGTAACACGATAACCGGTTCCCGGTCCCATATAATCGTTCGGAGTATTTACACCGGACATTACCTGGAAATTCTCATCCAGAATCGCTGCAGTATGCATATAATCACCAATGACTCTCTGCTTCAGCATATTCAAGATATTCTCAGCAAGCTTTGTGTAGCCGCTTTCTGCAAGGGCTTTTACCACATCGATGCCTGTAATTCCCCGTTTCATCATGTCATCTGCCGCCATCAGGTCAGAAGCAACATCACGTTTCAGGGTATCTTTGCTTCCATGCGCATAAGTAACAGCTTCTACCTGTTCATCGGTCACTTCTGTAAGTCCCAGATATTTAAATACCGCCTGAACTGCCTTACCTGCCTCACGGCGGACGCGGATCACATCTTCCTCTGTTACCGGACGAAGACCGCCGTCCACCTGCATGTCTCTCTGCATAACATTATAATCATCAAAGTCTTCCGCATCAAAGTTGGAACCTGCAAACATATTATCGTAGTTCGGTTCTGCCGCATATCCGGAGAAAATAAAATCCGTACCCGGCATAAACTGAAGCATGGTTCTTGCAGTTCTTCTCATATCGGAATTGGAAAAACTCTGATCATTGGATGATGCACATTCCAATCCAAGAAGTGCTGCCACCAGGTTTTCGCCCATAACTTCGCGGATACCTGCCGGAACACCGGCAGCCACACCGATACAGCTTACAGAACCATTCTGGATTCCCTGGCTTCCTGCACCCTTGGTCACATAGAGACAGCGGCATTCCAGATACAGCATGGATTTGCGTTCACTGGAACCCATCAGTACCTCAGAACCGGCTCCGGAGGTAAAACGTACCTTCAGTCCGCGGGATGCATAGGCAGAATTCAAAAATGCCTTGGAATACGGTGTATCATCACCATCGATAAATACTTTTTCTGTTCCATATACGGAAAGTGTCTCCGCATAGGTGGTAAGACCGCGGATACCCAGCTCCAGCTCAGTTGCTTCCTCTGCGGAACACTGAGTCAGTACACCGGGACGTCCTACCTGAGAACCGATCAGCAGTGCCATCGCACTGAACGGTGCATATCTGGCAACACCCATGGTCGTTTCTTCTTCACTGAAACCACGAAGTGCACCTTCTGCCGCATCTGCGGCAATCTGTACCGGATCATCTTTCAGATTAGTGATATGAGCCTGGTTGCCAGGCACCTTTCTGGCACGCATTTTCTGCATACCCATCATCATTTCCACTACATTCAAGTAGTTAATGACTTCCACCATCTTGGCTGGAGTAATTCCGGACACAATTTCCAGAATCTCTTTGCGGGATGTCTGAATATCGACAATCTTTCTGGCAATCTCCAGAGAAGGAATTGCCATAGACGCTTCCGCCCTGTCAATACGGATTGCGTAGTCAGCAATAAACTGATCCAGGAAATCGAAATCCGCGCGTTTCTTTCCGTCCAGTTCTGTTATGACTCCATTTTCTACAATTATGGAAGGCTTTGGATCATAGGGGCTGCTCATTGCAACAAAGCCCATCTCCGGCCATTCATCAATAAATCCATCTTTATTGACAGCACGCTGATCCAATGCCTCGATTCTTTTCGATCGTTTCATATTGTCTACCCTTTTTCCAAAAAAGTCCGGGGATAAAACCGGACCTTTTCCTTTAGAATGACCACAGTTTGGTATAAATCTTTATGATATCTTCCTTGGTAGGAACTCTCGGATTATTAGCTGTGCAGGCATCTGCCAGTGCGGCTTCCGCCATCTTGTCAACAGCTGCAAAATAAGCATCCGGAGTGATCGTTCCGATTTCCTGTATGGTCATTGGAATATTCATCTCTTTCAGCATAAACTGTATCCAGTTTACCAGAGAGCGAACGCTCATGACTTTATTATAATTGCTCAATCCAAGGATATGAGCGATATTTGCATATCTCTTCACTGCCGGAAGATACTCTTTCTGACTTCTGCTGTGTTTATTGATGTTCGCATTATATTCCACAATATGCGGAAGGAGCATCGCATTTGCCCTGCCGTGAGGAATGTGGAACATCGCACCCAGCTGATGAGCCATACTGTGAGTAATTCCAAGTCCTGCAGTATTAAAAGAAAGACCTGCAAGACAGGAAGCCACATGCATTTTCTGGCGTGCATGCATATCACTGCCGTCAAGATAAGCACGAAGCAGGAAAACACCGCAGATTTCAATGGATTTTTCTGCAAGAGCAGAAGAAAATTCATTGTGTTCTGTACTTACATAAGATTCCAGTGCATGGGTAAATACATCCATACCGGTATCTGCTGTAATGGCCGGCGGGACACTTTTTACCAGTTCTGCGTCCAGGATTGCTTCGTCAGCTGTAAGACTGTCAGAAACAAGAGGATATTTTACTTTTGCATCTGTGTCATTGACCACTGCAAAAGAGGTTACCTCAGATCCTGTTCCGCTGGTGGTAGGAATGGCAATCAGTCCTACCTTACCATAGTTATTGATTTTTAAAGCAAATTCACGGATCGCTTTGGACGAGTCAATGGCGGAACCGCCTCCGACTGCCACAATCGCTTCCGGCTGAAATTCAAGAAACTTTTTAACACCCTCCGCAATTTTCCCTACCGGTGCATCCGGTACTACGTCACAGAAAATATCAAACTGGATTCCGCCTTTTTCCAGTGGCGCAGTTATCAGGTCAATCATTTTGCTCTGTACAACAAACGGATCGGTAATGATCAGAACCCGTTTGTATGGAAGTACACGAAGTCTGTCCAGGGAGTTATCGCCAAAATGAATGACTGTTTTCATTTCAAAGGTTTTCATATCTAGTGCTCCTTATCTGTGGATGATCCGATGCCGCGCAAATTCCTGTCATATACTATGCTTCTGAAGGATATTTGCATTTAATTCCCAGTTCATCGAAATGCTTCAGCCATTTCTCCGATGGTTTTTTATCTGTTACAACCACATCCACATCCCGCAGATTTCCTGCTACAGAAAACGCGGTCTGGTCAAATTTTGTACTGTCGATCACCAGGATTTTATCACGTGCGGAGGCAACCATTGCTTTTTTGGTCGTTCCGAACGGTTCCTGAGACTCCATGATTCCCCAGTTATGATCCAGGGCTTTACAGGAGAAAATCACCTTATCAACGTAATAAGAGCGGATTGCTTCTTCCGTCTTGGATCCAAGGAAAGCAAGATATCCTTCTTTCATCACTCCGCCGGTGGAAATAATATTCCATCCGGATACATCGGATAATTCCAGAAGAATTTCCACCGAATTGGTAATGACTGTCAGGCGTTCTTTTTCTTTCAGCGCCTTCGCTACAAAAACAGCTGTAGTACTGGCGTCCAGAAAAATATGGTCTCCCTCCTGTACCAGTGAAGCTGTGATCTCAGCCATTTTCTGCTTTCCCGCAACATTCTGGTTCTTACGAACGTTAAAGGGCAAATCGATACCTACATCCTCGTTGATCACTGCACCGCCGTAGCTTTTGGTTGCAAGTCCCTCCTTTTCCAGTTTGTCCAGATCCCGGCGGATCGTCTCCTCCGAAACATCGAACATCTGGCTGAGTTCACTGACAACTACCCTTTTTTCACTCTGCAGCTTCTCGAGGATCAGATTACGTCTTTCTAGTGCCAGCATGATGTTTTGCCCTCCTTTACTAAGGATGGTAATGCTTATAAGATGGAATCAATCATGCGCCTGTCCGGATGAGCAAT
This sequence comes from Blautia sp. HCP3S3_G3, assembly GCF_052063365.1. NCBI lineage: Bacteria > Bacillati > Bacillota > Clostridia > Lachnospirales > Lachnospiraceae > Blautia > Blautia sp. HCP3S3_G3. The sequence goes on from NZ_JBQHXR010000017.1 coordinate 23,221, forward strand.
AACGGAAGAATCCAGATACATGCCCTTCTCTGCAACAAGCTCTTTGGCTCTTTCAATGGAAGCCTCTACAGCAGAAACCTCTCCGGTAATGAGCATATAGGATTTTCCACACATACCTTTGGCAATACGAAGTTCGATAAGATCTACGATTGCTGTTTTCGCTGCCTGATCTGCCGCCTCAATAATAGAAGCTGCATCATAGGTTTCCAGAATTCCCAGCGCACTGATGTCTTCTACGGAAGTGGTTCCATAGATAGCCGGGAAAATTGATTCATGAGGATTGCCCAGCACGAAGCTGTCAATACATTTGTCTTCATACGTTGTAACCGCTGCATCAACGGCTGCTTTTACCGCACTTAAGTCGCCGGTAACAATTGCAATATATTTGCCCGGACATACGGTCTGCGCTTCCACAATCTCCACTTCAGATGTCTTAACCATGGCATCTGCTGCAGTTATACCTGTGGCTGTGGTTTTAAATTCAATCATTCCGATTGCTTTACTCATGTTCTGCACGTCCTTTCTACTTTGCTGCAATTACAATATGGCGGTCAGTAACTTCTGTTACCTTTCCGCAGATGCTTGCGTGAATACCAACACTTAATCCGCCTGCCGGCTGTGCAATCATCTGTCCTCTGGTTACTTCATCGCCTACGCTTACAATTGCCTGTGCCGGCGCACCGATATGCTGGCTTAAAAGGACTTTTACCTTCGGAACTCCCACAAGAGTTTCATCCATTGGTGCATCCTTGTCATATTTGGTCAGAGCCAAACGTGCCATTAATCGTTCTTCCGGAACTTTACGGTACTCTCTGGAAGGCTGTACAGCTTTTGGCTGAACACCCTGAGGAGGTCTGACACCTGCTTTTCGGAGTCCACCCTTCATATCAGCAAGGAGTGTTCTCGGTGCCAGGCTCTGCGGACAGGAATACATCTCGCAGACACCGCAGGAACTGCAGAAACTTGCATCCAGATAAGGATTCAGATCTCTGAAATCACCATTGGATGCTGCTCTCATGAAACGGGCCGGATCGATCGGATGTCCAAGATTATTTCTCGGACAAAGATCCGTGCAGGTATTACACTGGCAGCAAATGGATGCTGCGCGTTTCAGATCTATAGCAGAAGTTCTCAACTTCTTCATTACAATAGGATGATCCTTTGGAAGGACCAGGATCGCATTCGTTGTTTTGGTTACCGGTTCAGAACCGTTTCCAATTCGTCCCATCATCGGTCCGCCTACAAAGTAAACCGGATCCTTGATCGTAACCGAGCCGGCCTGGGCAACGACTTCATCCAGTGTACAGCCAAGCGGAACTCTGACTGTGACCGGATCGCTGACTTCAGCAACAACGGATACATATTTATCAGTTACCGGCCTCTGTTTTTCAACAGCACGGTAAACATTATAAATAGTCTCTACATTAAATACGGCAACTCCCTGCTCAATAGGAAGTCCGCCTGGTCTTACTACTCTTCCGGTTGCCTCATAGATCAGGACAACCTCATCTCCCATGGGATATACTTCTTCCAGAAGATGGATCCGCATGTTCGGAAATTCTTCAATATGCTGCTCTAACGCTTTTACTGTCTGTACATAAGATTTTTTGATTCCAATGATAGCTTCCGACGCACCGACGGTTTCCGCTATCAGGTTAAATGTCTTCATAATCTCATAGGCATGCTTTTCGAGGAGCTGCCTGTGCAACTTCAGTAAAGGTTCGCACTCTGCACAGTTCATGAGAATCGTGTCGGCTTTGTCCGTAAGTTTTGCATATGTCGGGAAACCAGCGCCACCGGCACCTACTACACCATTCTCCTGCATAATTTTCTGTAATTCTTTGATTTCCATGGCGTTACTCCAATCCTGCACCATCATCAATGATACCGACAATCGCGGCATCAACCGGTGCTGTTTCTACGCCGCAGCCAATTCGTGCTGCGCTTCCCTGTGCCACCAATACATATTCTCCGATTCCTGCACCGATCATGTCGATTGCAACAATCCGATTGAGGTCAGCTTTCATATGATTCACTGGCTCAACAATCATAAATTTCTGTCCGATTAACTTTTCACTTTTGCGCGTAGATACTACGCTTCCGACTACTTTGCCTACAATCATATGAGCCTCCGCGTTTTTATCTCCGAAACTGTTCTTTCCAGAACAATCCCCTAAATCCTCCTAATGCCGGTGACATTACTGCCACCGGCTCTGTCATGGAGGAATGTTATTTTATAATGGTTACTGTATTGCCAGTGGCAATCTGTGCTGCATTTGCTTCGTCAGTATCAATATGCATTTCCAGTGTAAAACTGTCATGAACGCGGATTTTCACCTGATTGAAAATCGTACCACGCTCATTATCAGCTTTTACAGATACGATATCACCGTCTTTGACACCGGCTGCCTGCGCATCCTTCGGAGACATGTGAATGTGACGCATTGCCACAATACAGCCTTCCTGCAGGTAAATAGCACCTTTTGGTCCTACGATGGCAATTGGAGCACTGCCCTTTACATCACCGGATTCACGCACCGGAACTTTCATTCCCAGTTTGATAGCATCTGTCGCAGATACTTCTACCTGAGATGCTTTACGAACCGGTCCGAGAATTCGTACATTTTCGATTGCACGAAGCTTCAGGCCAACGATCGTAACCGTTTCATTGGATGCAAACTGTCCGCCCATCAGCTCTTTTTTCTTTGTGAGCTGATATCCCGGTCCAAATAATGCTTCCACATGCTCCTGGGTCAGGTGAATGTGTCTCGCGGAAACTCCGATCGGAACCATAAATCCGTTGGTTTTTCTTTCGCCTTTATTAATGGCGTCAATAACCATTTTGGTAATTAACTCGATATTATTCGCTTCCAAGAATACACCTGCTTTCTTTCCTGGTTATGTATTTCACTGAAATTTCTGATTATTTCAAAACCGGAAGAATTTTCTCAACGTCAGTGTGTGGTCTTGGGATTACATGTGTAGCTACTAATTCGCCAAGTCTGGATGCAGCTGCGCTTCCGCTTTCTACTGCAGATTTAACAGCTCCTACATCACCACGAACCATAACAGTTACAAGACCGGAACCGATTTTTTCTGTTCCAACTAAAGCAACGTTAGCAGCTTTGCACATCTGGTCTGCTGCTTCGATAGCTGCTGTAAGTCCTCTGGTTTCTACCATTCCTAATGCTTCCTGTGTCATAATTTTCCTCCTTAATAGGTGTTGAACCTTTCAAATTTATTTACTTTCTTCTTCGTCGTTGTTAACCTTTTTCCACCTGCTTGCACTTAATTCCACAAGTTTTACGATTTCCTCATGGGGCCGTGCAATCACTGCATAACTCGCCGGTTTCTTGATGGCATGCGCAACAGCCGCTTCCACAGCTTCCGTTACAGCTGCCACATCACCTTCCACTATAATGGTCACCAGTCGTCCGCCCAGCTTACGTTCCCATGACGCCAGCTCAACGTCTGCAGTTTTACACATGATGTCAAGGGCATCCAGTGCCGCTACCACACCTGTGATCTCGATAAAACCATATGATTTACTCATGAGCGAACTCCTTTAAATCTTAAGTTAGATGGTAGGGAGAATCTTTTCTACGTCTGTATGAGGTCTTGGGATTACATGTGTTGCCACTAATTCACCAAGTCTGGATGCTGCTGCGCTTCCGCTCTCAACAGCTGCCTTTACAGCTCCTACATCACCGCGAACCATAACAGTTACAAGACCGGAACCGATTTTCTCTGTTCCAACTAAAGTAACTTCTGCAGCTTTTGTCATTGCATCTGCTGCTTCGATTGCAGCGGTAAGTCCTCTGGTTTCTACCATTCCTAATGCTTCCTGTGCCATGATTCATTCCTCCTGAATAACACTTGTTTATGTAAGGGGCGTAACCGCTGTCATCTCAAAACGGTTACAGAATTAATAACTGATTTCTATAATGCCGGATCGCTAATCCTTATCCAGGGCGCTGATCTTCAGCATCTTTCTCGTACCCTCTTCCGGGTTCGGGATTACATAATGCTGTACCACACCAGTCATCCGGTTCGCAACTTCAATTCCGGCATCCACTGCTGCCGTTACATCCGTTACACTTCCACGGAATTTAATGCAGACCAGAAGCGGTACGGGCAGGCTGTCTGCATTGGCCGGCTTGTTCTTGTCAAACACCTCCAGGCGGACATTTGCTGCCTTGCATCCGGCGTCGGCTGCTACGAAAGCTGTTGTCAGCCCGAACACCTCTAAAATTCCTACAGCTTCTGCCATCTTGCTTCTCCTTCACTGTCGGGATTACTTATTGTAACCATCACTCTACAGTTTCTATTTGTTTACTACTGCGATCTTAAGTCCTGTCATTGCAAGATTTGTCTTAAGAGCTTCGTTGATCTCCTCTAACGGGAACTTGTCTGTGATCAGCTCTGCTACTGGAAGTCCGATGCCTTTTGCTCTCTTTAAGAAATCGAAGGTTGTTACATAGTCTCTTAAGGTATATACCCAGGAGCCTACAATTGTAATCTCTTTAGAGCAGATATCAAAGTGCGGGTTAATCGTAGCATCTCCGCCGTTGATAAAGAATCCAAGTTCACAGAGACCGCCGCCGTTGCGGATGAATTTGTAGATATTTGCATGAGCGATCGGTGATCCTGTACACTGGAATGCAAAATCTGCAAGATGTCCTCCGAATGCGTCTTTTACTGCACCTGCAAGAGCTTCAATTCCCTTGTGATCTTTGAAGTTTACAGTCATATCAGCGCCCATTCTCTTAGCGAAGTCAAGACGTTTCTGCTCACCGTCTACTGCACAGATATTCTGTACACCCATAGTGCGAAGGATTGCAATACAGATCAGACCGATCGGTCCGCATCCCTGTACAACAACTCTGCTGTTGAAACGAAGGATTCCGGTGGTTTTTGCTCTCTCAACTGCATGAATGAGAACTGCGCACGGCTCGATCAGGATTCTGGAATCCAGATCCAGATCACTTACATTAAAGAATGTGGATCCAAATTCTCCGCCTCTGATGAAGATGTAATCGGAAAACCATCCGTTCAGATGAATGTCATCATCCGGAAGAAGTCCGTATACATCAGCTCCGCCTACATTTTTCTTATTCAGATCGAACATGGTGATTTCAGGATCATCCTTAAAGATCATACATGTAACAACCTTATCACCAACCTTTACAGGTTTGCCTGCTGTATCAACTTTTACATTTTTGCCCATTGCAACGATCTCGCCGGTTCCTTCATGTCCCAGAGCTACCGGAATAAGACCAAATGGATCTCTCTTAAATTCATGAGCATCTGTACCGCATACGCCGCAGCCTTCTACTTTGACAAGAAGGTCATTATCTCCGAGCGGAGGAATTGGGTATTCTTTTAATTCAAAATGCTCTTTCTCTGTCAGAACTGCTACTCTTGCGGTTTTCGGGATCGCACCGCCTGCTGCCGGAGCCGGAGCTGCTGCAGGTGCATTTCCTGTCATGCCGGAGAGAACCTGTTTTACGATTTCTTCAATATTAATATTATTCATATCCATGATGTTCTTCTCCTCCTATTAACGAATGCAAAGGCTGTCAGACATTACGCAGCGTCTTCTCTTGGTAAAGGTGCTTGCACTTGTAAGTCCCTCACCTGTACGGCTTGCGATGGTAAATGTACAGTAGCCTTCTCCTCCGAATCCAAGAGCTGCATAAGAAGGAGCATTCTTAACAAGGATTGCGGTGTCGATTGCTTTCGCATATTTGGTAATGTTGTCAATATTTTTGGAATGGATGTGTGCAGAATGACGGTTGCCGTGTTCCAGCCATACAGCCTGTTCTACTGCATCATCAAAATCCTTGGCTCTTACAACACCGAGAATCGGCATCATAAGTTCTTCTGCGATCAGCGGATGTTCCTTCGGTCCTTCGAATACGATGCAGCGGATATTTGCCGGTACATCAACTCCGATCATGGAAAGAAGTGTTCTTGCGTCACGTCCTACACATTTGCGGTTCAGTTTACCGCCTGCCAGTACAACAGATGTCAGCTTATCCTGCTCTTCCTTGGAAGCCAGGTAGCAGTCATTTTCTGTAACCAGATAGTGCATCAGTTCATCCATAATGGAAGAAACTGCAACGATTTCTTTCTCTGCGATACACGGAAGATTGTTGTCAAAGGTACATCCATTTACGATATCCTGTGCAGCTTTGCGAACATCAGCTGTCTCATCTACCAGTGCAGGAGGATTACCTGCGCCTGCGCCGATACCGCGCTTGCCGGAAGAAAGCACTGCCGTTACAACGCCAGGGCCGCCGGTTGCTGCGATCAGCGGGATATCTTTATGTTTCATCATAATGTCACTGGTTTCCAGTGTCGGTTTCTCAACAGTTACAGCAATGTTATCCGGGCCTCCTGATTCCAGAGAAGCTTCATTTACCAGATTGATTGCATAAATCGATGTTTTGATTGCTGCAGGATGCGGATTAAATACAACAGTATTTCCGCCTGCCAGCATACCAATGGTATTGCACAGAACGGTCTCACTCGGATTAGTACACGGAGTGATTGCTCCGATCACACCGAACGGTCCCATTTCGATCAGAGTCAGTCCTCTGTCTCCAGACCATGCAGTTGTTGTGATATCTTCGGTTCCAGGAGTCTTATCAGCTACCAGGTGATGCTTGAGAATCTTATCTCCAACATTACCCATTCCTGTTTCCTCAACACCCATACGGGCAAAGATTTCTGCATTTTCTTTGATTTTCTTGCGGATGCAGGTAATAATTTTTTCTCTCTGGTCCATGGACATTCTTTTTACGATCTGTTCTGATTTTTTCGCAGCTTCGATCGCATCGTTCATATCTTTAAAAACGCCATGTTTCCCGGCCGGAGCGTCAGCAATCTGCATTTTTGCCATTACTTCCTGTACAATTTCCTGTACCATGCTTTCACTAATTGGCATGAGATTGTCCTCCTTCTATTATACGGTAATTCTCTTATTTCAGTCCCAGCTGAGCCATTACCTGTTTGGTGATATTTGCTACTAATTCAGCATCTGCAGTGGAAGCTTCTGCTTTTTTATCGCAGTCACCGCCAACGAAATCATACTGATATCCCGGGAAGTTCTTATATTCTTCTGTATGACATGCGCCGCCGCAGTTATGGCAGTTTTTGCCGTCTTTGTTCAGGCAGATGCTTGCCGGATGTTTGCCAGGCATACCGAATTTACGACGGATTGCATACAGTTTTTCAATATTTTTCTCATCAAATTCCTTCGGGCCGCCCAGAAGTTTGGTCTGGTACAGAAGCTGTGCATAGAACTCTACAGATTCCATCTTCATGTATGCAGCATTCAGGTCTGTGCTCCAGGTAAGAGCTCCGTGGTTCTCAAGAAGAACTGCATCAAAGTATGGAAGATATTTTTCCAGGTTGTCCGGAATTTCCATTGTAGAAGGTGTACCATACTCAGCAATCGGAACGCATCCAAGAGAGATAACTGCTTCCGGCATGATCGGCTGTGTCAGCGGGATACCTGCAATTGCGAAAGATGTAGCATAAATCGGATGAGCGTGTACAACAGATCCGACATCCGGTCTCTTGTCATATACTCTCATATGCATTTTGATTTCAGAAGACGGTTTGAATCCCGGGTTAGCCTGAATAACATTACCTTCTCTGTCAACTTTGCAGATGTACTCAGGTGTCATGAATCCTTTGGATACGCCAGTCGGGGTGCAAAGGAATTCATTGTCGTTCAGTTTAACGGAAATGTTACCGTCATTTGCAGCCACCATGTTACGGTTGTAAATTCTCCTTCCGATGTCGCAAATCTGTTTCTTAATTTCAAATTCGTTTACCATGCTTTCTTCCTCCTTAAGCTTAGTGGTTTCTTTTTGTTTCTATGGAGATTTTACTCCTTTCAGCACGATTTGTCAAGAGCGCCTTGTTGTTTCGTGTTGTTTTTGTTTGGTTTCTGTTGTTGTTTTTTGTTGGGTTTTACAACAGATGTTTTTTTGGTTTTCTGTGGTTTTTGTTCCCAGGGAAGAATATCGCCGTCTTCACGCAGATATTCCAGAAGCTCCGGAATTCCCTGCTGGATTTTGGAATCCACATAAAAGATTTTTTTGCACCCGGCAAGACGCAGCCAGGAAGCCGCACGTTCCACCCTTGCCTCAGGATGATTGATCTTCGTTACGATTCCGATCACTTCGCGGTTCGCCATACTGGTACAGCAGGGCGGAAACAGGCAGTACGGCTCAGTGGCAGAACAGATCAGCCCGACAACATCCGCTTCATAGGAATAAAGTGCCAGGGCATGTCCCAGATTTTTGGTCTGGGCATATTCGCCCGGCGTATCAATGATCACATCAAAATTGTTGACATATTGTGTTTTATGATAATGGATTTTTTCGCCTTTCAGGGCCTGGGTCAGAGTTGTTTTGCCAGCTTCGCTCCGGCCCATCAGTGCAATTTTCTTCATTTTATCATGTCCTTGTAATCGGGCAAATGGTGAATCCCAGTTTTTCACTTACATAAGCAAGGATTGCACTCACCGCAGCTTCTACTTCAGATACTGTTCCCGTAATAATCAGGCTGCCGCTGAAGCGGTCAACAAACCCCAGTTCCACACCGGAAGATTTGATTGCAATATCCCCCATGATAATTGCTGTTTCCGACGGACTGACTGTCATAATCCCAATTGCAGATCTGGAATATTCCACAGCAGGATCCAGTCCAAGTTTCGTATATAAGATCTGATCCGGATTGGCTATAATATGCGCCAGCGAAATCTGTTTGCCAGGGACAAGTTCCTGAACAATGCGCTGTTTCTCATCCGGCGGCAGATGATCAAGATATGCCATATTCATCCTCCTATCTGACAGTCCAGGCCGCAGACTGCATGAACTGCCTTTTTAAGCGTTTCCATTTTTTCGTTTGACGGCGGAAGAATCCCGTCCAGGAAATATTCCCTTCCCAGACCATCATATTTATCCTGCCCCAGTCTGTGATACGGCAGAAGATGAATCTTTTTTACTCCGGGAAGAGTGGATGCAAATCCTGCAATTCCCTGTATTTCTTCCACGGTATCATTGAAAGTTGGAATCACAGGCACACGGATAATAAGATCTGTTTTGCCGGATAATGCCGTCTTTCTTGCATTTTCCATCATCCGTTCATTGGATCTCCCTGTAAACTCTTTATGTTTTGCAGGATTCGTATGTTTGATGTCCATCAGATACATATCCAGATACGGCAAAAGCATCTCAATATGCTCATAAGGCGCACATGCCATGCTCTCGATCGCCGTATGGATTCCCCGTTCTTTCGCCGCACGCAGAAGATCTCTGGAAAATTCCGGCTGGCACAGACACTCTCCTCCCGAGAGAGTCAGACCCCCGCCTGAACGATAATAGTACGGGCGGTCTTTTTCCACAAGTTCGATCATTTCCCGGACTGTCACATCCCGTCCGATGATCTTGTCTTTCCCCTGCACTTTCATCGTCTGTATACGAAATTCCTGAGATTCAGGATTACAGCACCAGCGGCATCGAAGCACACACCCCTTCAGAAATACAATTGTACGAATTCCCGGTCCATCATGAATGGAATAACGCTGAACGTCAAAAATCCTGCCTTTTGTATCCAGATAATCCATCTTTTTCCTTTCCGGAACACGGTATTCTGCGTAAGCAGACATTTCCGCTCAGTTCCTTGTCAATGACGGCAGAACACATCAAAATCCCTGTTCTGTACGCCGGATAATATCATCCTGCAGCGAACGGGACAAGGTGGTAAACAATGCACTGTAACCCGCCACACGCACTACCAGATGTTTATAATTCTCCGGATGCTCCTGTGCATCCAAAAGTGTTTCACGGCTGACAACATTAAACTGCATATGCATTCCCTTCTGATCAAAATAGGAACGGATCAATGCAACAAATTTCTCCAGTCCTTCTCTGCCGGACAACGCAGACGGGTGGAATTTCTGATTAAAGAGAGTACCGTTAGAACAGATAAAGTGATCCAACCGGGACACAGAGGTTGCCGCAGCGGTAGGTCCATTCACATCGTTACCTGCCGATGGCGAAACACCGTCGGCCACAGGTGTATGAGCGTAACGTCCGTCAGGAGTCGCACCTGTCTGTCCTCCAAGCGGTACATTCGCGGATACCGGATACAAACCTGCCTGGAACTGTCCGCCGCGTGGGTTTTTATATTTCTCCATCGGGCGGGAATAGGTATATGCCACATCCCTTGCAAAATAATCCACATCCGGAATGTCATTGCCAAATTTCGGGACTTCATCGATCAAATTATGGATTTCTTCATATCTGGCTTTTTTCTCTGGTGTCGGTTTCATATTCATGACTGCATTTAATATAGAAGAAACCGTCTTTTCATCAACCGGCTTACCCTCTGCCTGCATTTTTTTCAGCAGGTCAGTTGTCATTTCCGTAATCGTCTGCTGATCAAATCCTTTTCCAAAGTTCCAGATCAGAGCTTCTTTATACTCTTCCATGGAAACCTTTTTCTCTTCATAGACCAGTTTGCGGATCGCATACAGAGAATCTGCCATATTCGCCACGCCAAAGCCCTGCGGGCCGGTAAAATTATAAACTGCACCGCCTTCCTGAACAGAAATCCCCCGTCCGATGCAATCATCCACCATACTGGACAGGAATGGAAGCGGACACCGTTCCGCATGTGCCACATCAATGGCATTGTCTGCATTTACCATCAGCGAGATACAGTATTCCATCTGTTTTTTGTAGGCATCATAAAACTCATGGAAGGTAGTCATCTTCGTCACATCCCCTGTCGGAAGTCCAACCATCTCTCCCCGGTCCTCCCCATTGGCAAACACCAGTTCCAGCGGACGGCACATATTAAAGAATGCCGCATCATGCCAGCCATCGGTCTTACCGGGAACCTGAGGTTCCACACAGCCAATAATATTATAACCTCTGGCTTCTTCCAGAGTTGCTCCACGATTCTGAAGAGCCGGAATGATCACTTCATCATTATAATAAGCAGGCAGTCCGATTCCGGTTCTGGTAAGTTCTGCTGCCTTAATCAGAAATTCATGAGGAGATCCGTTCCATACACGCACAGACAAAGACGGCATTGGCAAATGCACATGCATGGATGCCTGAATGCACATAATCGACAGATCATTGGTGACATCTTCTCCATCTTTATTCTGTCCGCCCACAATCAGATTCTGAAACAGACTGTACCCCGCAAAACCTTCTGCGGAAGCCGCATCACGCACCTTATTCAGGTCATTCAGTTTCACCCAGATACAATCCAGAAGTTCCTGTGCAAATTCCCTGGAAAGATTGCCGTTCTCCATATCCTTCTTGTAATAAGGATACATATACTGGTCAAATCGTCCCGGAGAAATGGAATGGCCGCTGCTCTCCACCTGAAGAAGCTGCTGCACAAACCAGAAAGACTGGCATGCTTCATAAAAGCTGGAAGCCCCCTTCGCAGGCACTCTGCGGCAGTTTTCTGCAATCACATAAAGTTCCTGTTTTCTGACAGGATCACTGCACTGGGAAGCCATTTCATCGGCAAGCATTGCATATCGCTGTGCATATTCAATCACTGCCTGGCAGCTTAAGATTACTGCGTTCAGAAAATGAGATTTTCTTGCATAATCACCGTCACCCACCTGGCATTTGTCCAGTTCCGCACGGGCTTTGGCGATGATTCCTTCATATCCGATGGCAAGCACCTCTTCATATTTGACCGTCACATGTCCCACACCATTATAAAAATAATTGCCCGGTGTAAAAATATTATGGTCAATGGCCCTGATCGCCTCCGGTGCCATATAGGAAGTCGCAAGTTCACTGGTGGTCTTTCCCCTCCAGTATTTATGTACTTCTCTTAATTCTTTTTTGGTTTCTTCTGCGATATAAAACGGGTCCGCGTTCCTCGTCTCAACAGTGTCAAGTTCATCCTCCAGCCACTGGAAGGAATATTCTGGAAAAGTCTGACAGCCTCTCGGTGCCAGTGTGCTGCTTCCTACGATCAGTTCCTCATCACGGATAATGATGGGAATATGACGAAGAATATGAGCAAAAGCCTCCGCACGTCTTGTAATGATCGGCATGCCTTCCGTAGCTTGATAAGATTCGGTGATAAGCTTCGCTCTGGCAGACTCAATCTCCGGCATCTTCGCATACAGATTGTCTACTAATCTGGTGATTCTGGAAGATTTGGGAATATCTGTGGTATGAAACATGTCCACATTGCTCCTTTCTCATAACGCTTAGAACCGCTATGTTTTATAATGAACATTATACGCCTGGCAGCACCTGATGTCAACAAAATCCAACGCTTTTCGTTCATTTTCATGTGGTTTTTATTGGTTTTTGATTTTGTTTTTTGTTGTTTTCCATTTTTAATCTCCTTCTATTCCTAACTTTTACAGACATTGCTCCTCTGTTATTTTCGCTCTGTGTGATCATTCTCTCCGTTCTCAGAAACAATTTTCAGTTTCTGTTTATCCCTGCATTTTTATCACTCTTTTTCTCTTTGTTTTTTCACTCTTTTCCCCTGTATTTTTTCCTTGACAATCTATTTCCCCTCTGCCATACTGAAAATAGTGTTTCTTTTTTCGCCGAAAAGCAGGAGCACAAATGCATGATAATCAACTTCTGTCATTCAGGATGTCTGTGTGGACAGGCATTTCCGTTTATTAAGAAAGGGATTGAGACTATGTATCTTTCCGATCTGCATACACATTCCATTGCCAGTGGTCACGGCACCACCTGTACCATTTCCGAAATGGCGAAGCAGGCAGCTGCACGGGGCATAAAGCTTCTCGGCATCACAGACCACGGTCCCGCCACTCTGGCTGCAGGAACACCTTCCTATTTTCGCAGTCTTACGTTTTCCCCCAGGAAACGATTCGGAGTAGAACTGCTGTATGGAATTGAATTAAATATTCTGGACACAGAGGGAACACTGGATCTGGAAGAGAACCTTCTCTCCAGGCTGGATTACGCCATTGCAAGTATGCATGCACAGAATTACCGCAGCGGGACACGGGAGGAAAATACCCGGGCTTATCTGAATGTCATGAAAAATCCTCATGTAAAAATTCTGGGACATTGTGACAATCCTCATTATCCGGTAGATTATGAAGTACTGGCTGTCTGTGCCAAAGAACATCAGGTTATTTTTGAGATCAACGAAGCTTCCCTTGCTCCCTATGGCTACCGTGGAGATACCACAGCTAACAATTACGAAATTCTGCGCTGCTGTGCCAGATATCAGGTTCCTGTTGTATTGTCCAGTGACAGTCACGGCTCAGACCATATCGGAGATTTTACTTATGCAGAAGAATTTGTTCATCAGGCCATGTTCCCGGAAAGTCTGATTCTCAATAATCAGCTTCCACAGCTGAAAGTTTTTCTGCAGACAAGATGAAAATTCAAAGTACGGAATCCCGGTCATATATGACCGGGATTCCTGCTGATTCACATAAGGAGGATTCATCTATGAAGACAAATGCCAACTCATTAAACGCCGAAAATCCGCTCGGTTATGCACCGGTCGGAAGTCTTCTGCGCAAATTTGCAATTCCAAGTATCATCAGTATGCTGGTCAGCGCACTCTATAACATCGTTGACCAGATTTTTATCGGTCAGGGAGTAGGAATGCTTGGAAATGCAGCTACCAATGTCGCCTTTCCCATGACCACGATTACTGTAGCGATTGCCCTGCTTCTTGGTATCGGTGGTGCAGCCAATTTCAACCTTGCCCTTGGCCGCGGTCAGGAAGAGCATGCAAAAAAGATTGCCGGTACGGCTTTCGGGACACTGCTTCTCTCCGGTATTCTTTTCTGCCTGGTCATCCGTCTCTTTCTGAAACCGGTCGTTCTGGCATGCGGTGCCACTGACCAGACACTGGAATATTCTCTGGCTTATGTAGGAATCACTTCCCTTGGTTTTCCTTTCTACATGCTTGGCACAGGGGGAAATCACCTAATCCGTGCAGACGGCAAACCTACATATTCCATGATCATGGTACTTTCCGGAGCTGTCATCAACACCATTCTCGATCCGATTTTTATTTTTGTATTCGGATGGGGAATTCAGGGAGCTGCATGGGCAACCGTCATCGGCCAGATTTTTTCTGCAATTCTGGTACTCGTATACCTGCCAAAGTACATGCACTCTTCACTAAAGATCAAAGATTTCATCCCTGATCCGAGATGTCTGAAAGCCGTTATATCCCTTGGTTCTGCCGCATGCCTGAACCAGCTTGCCATTACGGTCGTGCAGATTCTTATGAATAATACACTGCGTCACTACGGTTCTCTTTCCGAGTACGGCAGCGATATTCCGTTGGCAGTGGTAGGAATCGTTATGAAAGTCAACATGCTGTTTCTTTCCATCGTCATCGGACTTTCTCAGGGAGCGCAGCCGATCATCAGCTTCAATTACGGTGCCGTTAAATATTCCCGCGTAAAAGAGACTTACTTAAAAGCCGCCGGTGCTGCTACTGTCGTAGCCATTCTCGGGGTTATCTGTTTCCAGCTGTTCCCACGTCAGATTATCAGTCTGTTCGGAAACGGAGATGAATTATATTACCAGTTTGCCGTAAAATTTTTCCGGATTTTTCTGTTCTGCACCTTCTTTAACGGACTGCAGCCGGTAACTTCCAATTTCTTCACTTCCATCGGAAAAGCCACGAAGGGAATTTTTCTTTCCATGACGAGACAGATTATTTTTCTGGTACCTCTGATGATCATTTTCCCGATTTTCATGGGAATCGACGGTATCATGTTTGCAGGTCCTATTTCCGATGCTGCTGCAGGAATTCTCGCAATCGTCCTTGTGATAAAAGAATTTCATAAGATGTCTATGCTGCCGGAAAGAAAATAATCCGGCAGCAAAAATCAGCTAAACACAGTTGACACCTGATGCAATTAGTGTTATTATAATACCAGTATAATTCCATATAGAACATATGAAGTGCTGGCCACTATCCGCGTGGTGGACAGAAAAGGGAATCAGGTGAAAGTCCTGAACGATCCGGTCACTGTAACAGAGGAGTAAGTTCTCGATATCCCATTGTACAATTGTATGAGAAGGGGAGAATGAGCGATGATTCTGAAGTCAGGAAACCTGCTTTATATGGCGAGGTTAAACTTCCGTGTAAAGTGTAACAACCAACCTGTGATATCCGCAATCACATGGCGTTGTCTGCTTTTTAGGAAGCAGGCATTTTTTTATGGAATTCGCCTGTTCGTATGAATTATACGCTGCTTATCAGCAGCTGCCTGAGAAGGCATGATTAAATGGCAGGCGATACTGCTTCGGATGCGTTCATTCCCTCCGCATATTTGAATGATGCATTGTCTACCCCGAAGCAGATCGTCCCTCCTACTACACTTTCGACGTTATTTGACGTCGATTTTTTTATATTACAGGAAAGTGCTCCGCATTTTCCTGCAATCCTGTCATCTTATTTTTTATAAAGGAATCTGTTCACTTTTATTGAACACAATTTCTGCATCCTCAAAATTCCATTTCATCAAAAGGAGCTTATCATGAAAAAGAAATACTGGGAAGACAAAGAATATTCTTATTTCAGCCACAAAAAATGTGAATACTTTCCCTGCCACGCAGGTGCTGATCCGGATAATTTTAACTGTCTGTTCTGTTACTGTCCGCTTTATGCTCTGGGCACCAAATGCGGCGGGAATTTCCGCATCACGGAAAAAGGAATCAAAGACTGTACCAACTGCCAGCTGCCTCACAAAAAAGAAAACTACGGCTACGTCACAGGCAAATACCAGGAACTTGCCGATCTTATGAAGAAAACCGGCGTCTTATCTGAAGAATAATTCAGGAACCCTGTTTCTCCGGGTGAGCCGACTCACGAATCATTTTTTCCAATTCCCTGGCAGCGATTCCAATCGGGCGCCCCGGATCCCACACCATACAGATATGCCGTGCAGGTATCTTTTCCTTCAGGTGAATCTCAAACACTTCCCCTTTATGGATTGCATCTTCTGCCAGCGCTCCTGGCAAAAATCCCAGTCCAAGATCATTTTTTACCAGCGGCAGAATCTGGTCTGTCGCAGCCACCTCAATATCGGGTTCCAGTACAAGCCCGTAATCTGCAAACAAATGACTGTAAAATTCAAACGTTTTTGTATCTCTTCCCAGGCATATCAAAGGATACTCCGTTATTTCCTCAATACCAAGCGTCCTGTCCCGCAATCCGGCAAACTGCTCTCCTGCCACAACAATATCCTGAACCTCCGCAAGCGGCAGTTTGTGCACTGCTTTATCCATTTCTTCCGGCATAGTTACTACTGCAAATTCCATTTGTCCGCTTTTCACGGCATTGATTGCCTGAGGTGCCGAACAGTTCGTAATGCGGATATGTACACCGGGATAAGCCAGGTGAAATTTTCGAAGAACAGGAAGAAGAAGACAATGCATGGCAATTTCACTGACACCCAGAGAAACATGTCCTTTCTGCAATGCTTTATCACTGGCAAGCTCTGCTTCTGCAGCCTGAAACTGTTCCTGCGCGATCTGCACATGGGCAAACAGCTTTTCCCCTTCCGGAGTCAGCGTCACTCCTCTGTGGGATCTCAGAAAAAGCGTACAGCCCAGTTCCTGCTCCAGATTATTCATCGCCCTTGTGATATTAGGCTGACTATTCATCAGAATATGTGCAGCCCGCGTAAAGCTGCGATATTTTGCAACAAAATAGAAGATCCGGTAATAATCATAAGTCACCGCCATATCTCATGTCCTCCAGTCATATTATTTTGATATAGCTGATATATGAAATATACTTTTTACATATTACTTTATAATCAGTATAATACCACAGGATAGAAAAAACAAAAAGGAGATTTACCAACCATGAACCAGGATCTTACGGTCGGAAGACCGGAAAATGTACTTTGGAAATTTTGTCTGCCCCTCTTTGGCAGCATTATCTTTCAGCAGCTCTATAACATTGCCGACAGTCTTGTCGCAGGCAAATTCATTGGAGAAAACGCCCTCGCCGCTGTAGGAAACAGCTATGAGATCACTCTGATCTTTATTGCATTCGCCTTTGGATGCAACATCGGATGCTCTGTGATCGTATCTCAGTTTTTCGGAGCCAGAGACTTCAATGGAATGAAAACCGCAGTCTATACTTCCATGATCTCCAGTGCTGTTCTCTGCTTTTTGCTGATGGTTTTCGGTATTCTCGGATGCCGGCAGCTTCTGAATCTGATCAATACTCCGGCAGAAATTCTCAGCGATTCACAGCTTTATCTGGATATATATATGTGGGGACTTCCTTTCATGTTCTTCTATAATATTGCCACAGGTATCTTCTCTGCGCTGGGAGATTCACGCACACCTTTTCTTTTCCTCGCGGCTTCCTCCTCAGTCAACATTGCAGTGGATATCTTTTTTGTCACCACCCTTCATATGGGCGTGGCAGGTGTTGCATGGGCAACTTTCCTGTGCCAGGGAATCAGCTGTATCCTTGCCGTTGCAGTAGTGCAGCGCCGCCTGAAATCCATTAAAGCCACCGGACATGTACCTCTCTTTTCTCTGCCGATTCTCAAAAAGGTAGCATCCATTGCCATACCGAGTATTCTGCAGCAAAGCTTTATTTCCGCAGGAAATATTATTATTCAGAGCGTCATCAATGGATTCGGTGCCAGTGTCATTGCAGGGTACGCTGCCGCGGTAAAGCTCAATAATCTTGTGATTACTTCCTTCACTACCCTCGGTAATGGTATCTCCAACTATACTGCCCAGAACATCGGAGCCGATAAACCGGGACGAGTCAAAGAAGGCTTTCGTGCAGGAATCAAGCTTGTATGGCTTCTGAGCCTGCCTCTCTGCCTGCTTTATTTCCTTGGCGGACGGTGGCTTCTTTACCTGTTTATGGATTCACCCACAGGTACCGCTGTACAGACGGGAATCACATTCCTTCGGATTCTTGCACCATTCTATTTCGTTGTTTCAGCCAAGTTGGTAGCAGACGGTACTCTGCGTGGTGCAGGCATCATGAACCGGTTTATGGTATCCACATTCACCGATCTGATCCTGCGTGTCGTGCTTGCCATTTTCCTTTCAAAAACAGCACTTAAGGCCACAGGAATCTGGTGTGCATGGCCGATCGGATGGAGCATTGCCACTGCACTTTCTGTATTCTTCTACCATAATGGTCCATGGAAAAATGCAGAAATTTGCAGGGTTCAGAATTCTTCAGCATCCCCTGCAGAAGAATAAAACAGCAGACGTATAATGTAAAACCTGCTTGGAAATCACTTTAGAACCTGTTTGAAAATTGCTTTAATACAATGAGGATGGAGGCAAAAGGTATTTTGCCCCATCGAATACACGGATTTCTTTACACTTTGTGCTCCCGAAATCCTAAAAAGCACAGAATTATGATACTTAGCGCATCTGGCATCGATACGAATGATCATAATTCTGTGCTTCTTTTTCATTTACATAACTTCAAGTTTTCCCATCCGTTCTGCTTCCCTGAGCAGGTGCTCCAATCTCCGGTTACAGCTGCCGATGGGAACTCCGGTATTGATGACTCTGCTGCATGATTTCATTACATCCAGCGCCTTCTGATAAGTACTTTCACTGATTTCGATAAACGGTTTTTCTGTAATCACCTCTTCCGCCAGTTCTCTTGCCACACGATAATCCACATCGTTCTTATACAAAATACCAGCTGCAAACGGTACGTTTTCTTTCTGCAGTTTTCGGAATACCGGTATGCCGGTTCCACCGCCTGTGATCAGAAAAACATCCGCTTTTCCTTCCGGTTTCGGTAATTCAATACTTCCAAACACCGGATCATAATACCCATTGTTGATCTCATAAAGATCACGTATGATTTCCTCTTTAAAGATTTCCTCCGGGTGTCCAAAGTGAGCGATCGTTTCCCCTTTTACACAGATAATTTTATCTGCGATTTTCTGCGCAAGATCGATCTCATGGAGAGACATGATCACTGTGATCTTTTTCTCTTTTGCCATACTTCTCAGAATGGAAAGCAGCTCCAGCTTATGACGGATATCAAGAAAAGAAGTCGGCTCATCCAGAATAATAATGTCCGGTTCCTGACAGATGGCACGTGCCAGAAGAATCCTCTGCTTCTGTCCGTCACTGATGGCGTTAAAATCCCGGCTGCCAAGTTCCTGTGCATGAACCGCCCGCATCGCTTCATCCACCTTATCCTCATCCTCACGGCAAAGAATCCCCAGACGGCCAGTGTATGGATATCTTCCGGTTGCCACTATTTCCTGACAGGTCATCAGCTCCGGCTTAATCCGTTCCGTCAGTACAACTGCCATCTGCTGCGAGAGTGCTTTATGAGAAAGAGATTTCAGGTCTTTTCCGTCAATAGTGACCGTTCCCCCAATCATCTGCAGCTGACGGGTAATACTTTTCAGAATCGTTGATTTCCCGGAACCATTCGGACCGATCAAAGTCACAATTTCTCCCCGTTCAATATCAAGCTGTATGTCATGAATCAGGACCTTTTTATGATATCCGACGGCAAGATCTTTTGTACGAAAATAATAGTCTGTCATACCTGCTTTCCTTTCTGTTTTCTCAGCATCATAATAATCACAATCGGTGCACCGAATATCGAAGTAACTGTACTGATATTCAGTTCCAACGGTGAAAAAGCCATTCGTGCGATCAGGTCACACAGCATACAGAACACCGCTCCGCCGAGAAAAACCCCCGGGATCACCACAATCGGCCTGGAAGTTTTGAGTCCCATTTTTACCAGATGAGGAACTGCAATTCCAACGAAGGAAATCGGTCCCGCAAATGCAGTTACACATGCCGCGAGAATACTGGAAAGCAGAATCAGACTGATCCGGAACACTTTAATATTAACCCCTGCACTCTGTGCGTAGGATTCTCCCATCTGATACGCTCCGATCGGCTTTGACATCAGAAATACAATGGCAAAGCAAATTCCAACAACCACAACAGAAACCCTGACATTACTCCAGTTCATACCGGAAAAGCTGCCCTGGGACCATCCATGAAGATTAACAATATCCGAATCATCCGCAAATGTAATTACAAAATCCGTCACCGCAGAACAGATATAACCAATCATGGTACCGGCTACCAGAAGTGTTGCCATATTCTTCAGCTTCCTGGAGACAAGAAGAATAAATCCCATGGACAGCATAGATCCCAGGAATGCAGCCGCGATCATTGTAAACGAAGAAAACGACTGGAAATACTGCAGGAACACGATCATCATCAATGCAACCACCATCTTTGCTCCCGAAGAAATTCCCAATATAAAAGGTCCTGCAATCGGATTGGCAAAGAATGTCTGCAGCAGAAAACCGGACAGAGAAAGCGCTCCGCCCAGAATTGCCGCCATAAAAATACGGGGCAGCCTGATCTTCCATATGATATTGTATTCTGTCTCATTATTGACTTTTCCGGAAAGGATACGCAGCACATCCGGAACAGAAATATGTACGGTTCCTGTATTGATATTCAGCACAATAATGGCAAAAAATGCCGCTGCCAGCACCGCAAAAACCATAAAATACCGCGTGCGCCTTTTGAAATTTTCCATATGAAAACTTGTTGTCCCGGATGATATCTCATTCTTATTTTCCATAACCGTGTCTATCCTATCTTTTCTCTGCAAAAAAATCAATTCACTTTATTCATAAAAGTCATTTGGCTCTCATCTCCATCTGTCAGAATCAGATGAAAATCCCTGATCGCATCGCCGATCCGGTCAACAGACTGATACATTTTCTTATCATTGCACCAGACATTCCCTTCTTTTACCGCTTTGAAATCTGCAAATAATTCACTTTTTGCAAGAAGATCATCGATAGAAGAAATCGGACTGTCAATGGTGGCATTATAGACCAGATAATCCGCATCAATTGCATTGTTATAAAATTCTTCCAGAGTCATACTCACAGAAGAAAGAGAGCTTTCCTCATTGATCAGATTCGTGTAAATATACTGTCCGCCTGCGATTTCAATCATGCGCGCAATATAATCACTGGAATCCCTGACAACTACTTTTCCGTCACTGCTCACATAAAAATAAGCCACTGTTTTTCCGGTATTTGGGTAATTACCCATTTCATCCACGATTTCCTTCTGTTCTTCAAAACGTTCTTCTGCTTCCTGCTCTTTTCCTGTCAAAACGCCATAAAGCTTGATCCATTCCACTCTTCCAAGAGGATGCGGTTCATAGGTGGCATATTCCACCAGAACCGGAATTCCCAGATCCTCGATCATCTCTTTGACTTTCGGGGAATGGAAAATCATCGTGGATTCAATGGTCAGATCACAGTCTTCACTGATCAGAAGTTCATAATCCGGTTCATTGTATTTTCCAGCAAAAAGGATATCTCCCGCTTCCATAGCGCTGACTGCATCATCAATATACCAGCCGTTTGCCTGTGTTCCGGAAAGGCGGATCTGATCAATCGCATCCAGCGAATCATACAGAGACATTACGGAAGTAGCGGTCAGATAAACTCTGTCCAGAGGCATCTGAAGAACAGTGATATCACTGTCCAGGTTTTCCGGGGCTTCCTTTCCCTCAGGAACCACCAGATATTGTGTTCCATCATTGATATCCAGCAGCCGGTAATCATCTGAATAATTGTATATTTTAAATTTCTGCGCATACTCCAGCGGCATCTCTGACTCAAATGTCAGACCATCAATCTCCGGGGCTTCCTCCGCCCATACTGACTGGCACGGTACTGTTCCAAACATCATTACTGTAACAGTCGCAGCTGCCAGAATTTTCTTCGTTAAGTATTTCCTGTTCATTCTTTTATCATCTCCGATTACCAGTACATCGTTATTTAAGAAACAAGGAATCAGGAAAGCTGCCATTACAGCAGCTTTCACTTAATAACCTGTTTCTTATTTTTCTTCACTGATCAGTTCTGCTGCAAGGTCACTGCAATCAAACAGTACGCCATACGCTTTCAGCCATTCTGCTTTTGCCATTTCATTCTCTTCGTCTTCGGAACGGTCCACGATCATTGGGATATTAAGAAGTGACATTTTCCGGGCCGTTTCTTTCAGAATCTGCTCTCCCTCTTCACTTTTCAGAACATCTGCCGGAAGAATCACAAGATCACATTCATTCTGAATAATGTCACGGAATTCCATATCTGTATAATCACCTTCCGAAGCGATGAAATCCTGAAGTTTCAGCTGTTCCAGGGTATCCCTGCCTGCCTCGGAAGTGCTGTAAATTTTCTCCAGCGGCTGTCTCACAATAATGGTATCCTTGTCAAGTCCTGCCGGTACTTCCTGATTTTCCGGAACGATCAGATATTTTACTACATTTCCGCTGTACAGTTCTTCTGTTGTATCAGTTGCTGTGGCAGCTTCTTCTGAAGAACCGTCTTCTGCATGCTGCTCCTCTGTTTCTGAAACATCAGAAGCCGCAGTGGAATCCTGTTCTGTATCCTCCAGAGTTTCTGCGGTACGTTCGGTATCACTTACCATATCAATTTCCAGAAGAGTAATATCATTTTCATAATGGAAAATCTTAAAATATTCCGCATATTCCAGTTTCTCTTCTGATTCCAGATTCAGACCGATAATTTCCGGTGCCGTTTCATCAAGCTTCAGATTACCGGTAGAGATCATACTGTCCTCGGAAGATGGATTAGAAGAATCTGTGCTGTCCGTTCCTTTTTTATCAGCACCTGCCAGATATACAAAAATATGATAAGTAATCTCGTGAGGTACGGACATCTTGGTAGTCATACCGATAATCGTATTATTCTGATTCAATGTTACCGGAATGGTAAACGTTCCGGCTCCTGTATACTGATTTCCGGCTGCCTTTACATAGACAAAAGATGTACTGCTGAAGGAAATCGTTGCATACGCTTTTCCGCCGCTGATGGTTACCTTACTGCAGGAAATATTGGTACGTCCGCTTCCTCCTGACCAGGTGAAACGATCCGGAGTATACACACCATCCGGCAGGCTTGTGGAATTATCCACTGCAGATGTGGAACCGCTCAGATCGGATTCGTGTGCGGATTCACTCTCCGGTTTATCATCCGGAACCGGCGTTGGAGAAGGTGTCGGTGCTGCAGTTGGAGTAACCGGTTTCTCCGGATTTTCGGTATCAATTTTTACCATGCCTTCTGTTTTAAAGGTAAGAGTTCTGTCATACCAGGTATCATTTTTTACGGAATGTGCTGCAATGCTGATTCCCTCATCAAGAGTACTGACCGGAATCCGGAATGTATACTGTCCCTCTTCGTTTTCTTTGAATTTAACCCAGGAAGACTCTCCGGCTGCAGCGGCCTGAGCGGCAGTTCCTGCAAACAGATAATCATATCCGACACCGCTGAGAGTAACAACCGCTGTCATTTTTCCTTTTTGGGATGTCAGTTCACAGTTTACTACACGAAACATAGAAGAACTGGATTCTACATTAACCGTATATTTTCCATCTTCCAGTATTTCCGGTTTCTGTGCAGGAACAGGTGTCGGCGTTGCTTGTGGTGTCACAGTCGGTGCTTCTGTCGGTACCGGAGTTACAGTTGGTGTTTCTTCCGGCGTTTTTGTCAATTCCGGAATGGTAAGCGTCAGTTCCCCCTTGGCATACCAGTTGCCGCTGGACAGAGCACAGATTGCAACGTTCACCTTCTGACCACCTTTCTCTGCAGGGACGGTAAAGGTATAGGTGTAACCACCTTTTTCATTCGGCACACCGGTAATGATATTTTCTTTATTTTCGTCTGTATAGCTTCCCAGATAAAGCTTATCATAGTTCTGCTTTTCTGTAGAAATGGTCACTTCAATCTGATCCCCATATAATTTTGCGGAAGAATCTGTAATGACAAACATCTTAAACTCGTTTCCGTCTTCCTTTTCCAGTTTCATTCCCGCATCGTCCACAGATGCATCCGGTTCTATGGAGGGTGCTTCCGTAGGAGTCGGATCAGGTGCTTCTGTTGGAACAGGGGTTGGTGCCTGCGTAGGTTCCACAGTGGGGGCAGGTGTGGACTCTGTTTCATCTTTTGTCATGACCTTCGGAACCGTCAGGAAACATTCTTTGGTTGTATACCAGCTTCCGTCTGCTGATTTTCCGGGAACAAAAGTAATCGTCTGTCCCATTTTCTCAACAGGAAGCTCAAAAACATAACGATATCCGTCTCCATTAGAGGTTCCCTGAATAAAACTGCTCTTTTCCGCATCGGCTGCAGATCCAAGATAAATCCTGTCATACGTTGCATTGGCACTGTCAAGAGTAACTGTGATTTTCTCACCACTTACCGTTGCGGTTACTTTTGCAATTCGAAACATACGGAAAGAACTGGTAATGTCAATGTTGTAATCTCCGTCTTCATATACAGCATCATCGACAACAATGCTCTGAAGCATGGGGGTATCCGCACTCCCGGCTTCTTCCGCCGCCTCTTCCTTATTTCCTTCCGCTTCCGATTTTTCATCCGCTGCATTATTTCCATCTGCTTCCGATTCTTCATCCGCATCATTATTTTCTTCCGCTTCCGATGTTTCATTCGCAGAATCAGGCTTTTCTTTATCGTCTTTTTCACTGTCTGTATCTGCTGAATCTTCTTTTTCTTTCGAATCCTCTGCGGTATTTTTTTCGGTATTATCGTCCTGATCTACGGAAGCTTCCTCTGCATTACTCCCCTCAACGGATGTATTACTTTTGATCTGTGTCCCTTCTGTTTTTTCATTCTGTTCCTGTGTTTGTTTTTCCTCAGCAGTTACTTCCTGATCCGAAGCATAAGAATAAGCTGCCGGAGTAATGGACACCGCTGCTGTCAGAAACAGCGCCAGGAACTTTCTGGAATTTCTTTTCATTTTTCTTCTCCTGACTCAATTACTCTGTATTTTGAATCTTTGACTTCAATTGTATAGATTCCATCTTCCAGATTCAGTTCTTCCTGAAATTCTGCTTCCCCTGTCTCCGCAGATTCTTCCGGCTTGGGATCTGTAACGCTGACTTTATGGTCATACCATTTCCCCTTTGTCCCAATCAATGCCAGGTCAAATTCCTCATCAAGAGCCTGGATCGGGATATCAAAGCCATACACTTCTTCTGTGATTCCGTCACTGTATGTAACGGTATCGGTAGTCGGCTTAAGAAGCTCTGCCCCATCTTTCTGTGCATCTTCTGCCAGTCCGACAAAAAGATTCACAATACTTTTCGAAGCAAGGCTTACATGCAGAGTCATCTTTCCATCTTTTACAGTCAGAATGCCCCGTCCTTCATTAGCCTCGTTTACATGGAACATACTGCTGTCTGTATCAAATTCCGCACTGTAAACACCGTCTTCCAATACACCATCCTCCGCTTTTGCCTCTTCCGTCTCCTCCGGAGATACTTCCGCAGTTTCTTCCTGAGCATCTTCTGCCAGAACAGTATGATAACCTCCCGTTACAGCAGAAATGCACACAGCAAATACAGTAAACAACATCACGCATCTTCTTTTCATTCATTTATCCTCCTACAACAACTGCCCGGAAATCAGCAGATTGATTCCGGGCAGTATTTTTTATTGTTCACAGTCGTATTTTCTCATTATGTGACCGTTCTCCTATCCGGTATCTTTATCAGAAAACAGCCGCAGCATCTTATAACAACTTCCTTTACTCTGCCAGAGAATCGATTGCTGCTTTTGCATGGTCTACATAAAGCTGTTTTACTGCATCAATTCTTCCAAGACCAGCAATCTGAGCATTTACACTGTCAAAATTTCCGGATGCCTCAAACAAGCTCTTCCAGGAATCTTCTTCAACACCTGCCATGTCGTTGTTTGCATGATCACCTGCTACTACCATAAGAGGACGAAGAATAACCTTTGTGTATCCGGCTTCTTTTACTTTGTCAATGACTGCTTCACATGCCGTATCTTCAGGTTCACCCTCTACAGTACCAATGAATGCATTGGCAAATCCCAGTTCATCCATCTGTGTCTGCATCTGGCTGTAGCTTATCTTTGCTGTATGAGAAGTTCCGTGTCCCATAAATACAAATGCCACACCGTCTTCTGCTGCTTTTTCCATACTCTCATATCCTGCATCTGCAACTGCTGCATCTGTAACAGCTTTGGCTACTGCTTCTTTATCAGCATTGATAACCGTTGCGTCATCGCCAACCTCACCAAGAAGAGGTTCTGCAATGGCGATTGATTCAAACTGATCCTGATATTCTTCCAGAGCTTCTCTCATTTCATCATACTCTGCACCATGCATCAGATGAGTCGGCTGTACTACCAGATTCTTAACACCATTTGCTGCTGCGCGGTCCAGTGCCTGCTGCATATTATCAATGGCCTCACCATCTCTTGCCTGTACGTGGTTGATGATAATCTGTGCAGTGAATGCTCTTCTTACAGACCAGTCCGGATAAGCTTCCTTCAGAGCATCTTCAATTCCTTTGATATCTTCTACACGGCTGTCATTATAGGAAGTACCAAAGCTTACTACCAGAAGCTCATTTTCACCGATTTCATCCTGGTTCAGTGCATCATCAGCAGACGCATCACCGGTATCCAGTCCGAAATAATCCGGGCTTGCTTCTTCGCCTTCTACCAGTTCTTTCTGAGCATCTGTCAGAGCATCCCAGGCTTCTTTTGCAGCTACACAGTCCTCGTCTGTAGTTTCCGTTCTTTCCTGAACATAAATCTTATCGATCAGTGCTGCAACATTGTCAGCTGCTTCCTGGTCTGCGTCTGCGCCTTCCTCTGCTGTCTCTTCTCCTGTTTCCTCAGTATCAGCCTCTGCCTCTACAGCTGTTTCTTCCTCTGCAAAAGTCGGTACAGTTCCCATCATCATCAGGGTAGTTGCAGAAAGTCCTAATGCCAGTGCTCTAAATGCTTTGTTTCTCATGTTTTGTCTCCTCCTTACCTGTGAGAAAAATAATGTTTCTGATGTATGTTCAAATTTTGCATCAGCAATTTTGTAAGGTACGACAACATGAGCAGATATTTTCATCTTGTCCTACAAGTTGTGAAAGTATCTCCATTTCACCTTTCTATACTCCAGTACATCAAATAATGTATTAAAAAGAATCCCACCAGAAGGATTTTTTTATATTACAGGAAAATGCTTCGTATTTTCTTATGATATAAAAAAAATCCTCTCACCATAGGTAAAAGGATCGTATCAGGAAAAACAGATTCATGCTCTTCCACTCGGTACAATCAATTACTCGTGATCTGGAACATCATGTTCCCGTACCAACAACAGGCAGGTCTCCTGGCTTATAATTCTACATACAAGACAGCCTTCCCGGTTTCCCAGTGACTGTGTCCATTCACATAGTCTTGTACTCCTTAAATACAGTGACGAGATCGTACAGGATTCTCACCTGTTTCCCTATTATACATGAATTGTCCATTTTATCTGAACAAAATCTGTCACCTGTTGTTTTCGTTATTCAATTTTCCCTAGCATATCACATTTTTCTGCAAAGCTCAAGTAGTTTTCAAAAATATTGATCATAATTGTGAATTTACAATATGATCGCAGAGTTATTTTTATCAGAGGATGATACGCTGCATTTATCTGCTTTTTCGCCCAAGCGATATTATAGATTAAAGAGTGCTTTAGTTCAGCAACTGTATGTGAGAATTCTTCGAGTTTTACTATGCGTATGGTTTTCTCCGGAACTTAGGTTCAGTGCGATACACTGTGAAGTGAGATGTGAAAAACCGTACGCGAAAGAGGAACCCCTCCAGGGGCTGCGGCAGGCAGATACTTCCTGTTCCTGTGCGGGCTTCGGGGCTTAAGAAGTACTAAGACTTTCCGTTTTTCGCTAAAAACGTGGACCGGATTCGTGAACTCGCCGTAGGCTCAGACAGC
>NZ_JBQHXR010000018.1:0-51011 GCF_052063365.1 Blautia sp. HCP3S3_G3
GTTTTTCACATCACACTTCACAGTGTTTCGCACTGAACCAAAGTTCCGGAGAAAACCATACGCATAGTAAAACTCGAAGAATTCTCACATACAGTTGCTGAACTAAAGCCTTCTTTAATTAACAAAAACTCACTTTGATTTTCAGGCATATACATAACAATTTCATAATCCGGCACAAAAACGAAAGCGCCATTGCCTCCGCAGAACCCCTTCTGCCGGAACCAACAGCGCCTTAAAACACCCCATATAAAAAAACTTATCCGTTAATTACAACACCCTTCTGCAGCATAACATTTGCATAAAGAGCCTTTTCGCTTGTAGAAATAATGCAGTAAGCAGTTTTTGCTTCATCATAGAATGCAAAACGCTCGATATTACCAACTGCTGCAGCACCACGCTCATCATGTTTGGCAATAATCTCTTTATAGGTATCCCAGATCGGAGTCTCTACATTATCACCAGGCATTACTTCCATCAGATTCACAGGATGCTCTACATAAGTATCCAGAGGGAATAACTGAAGGATCGCATCCAGAATTTCCGGAACACCATGTCCATCGCAGCGGATCGTGATTGCATTCTTGCCCATGGATTCTACCGGGAAATTGCCGTCTGCAATAACAAGACGGTCACTATGTCCCATTTCACACAAAACCTTTAATAATTCAGGGGATAAAATTTCAGGAATTCCTTTTAACATATTCATTTCTCCTTTCATTTCAGCAGCAGCGTATGTCCGCTGTGACTGATTTTCCATAACGTACGAAGCAGAATCTCTTTTTCGCTACTCTATACCATAACTTGATTTTGGAATGAAAACAAGGCAATATTTTCCGGGAAATGATGAAATTTTTATGGTTGACAGGAAGATAGGGATGAGGTAATATGAAATTAAACAGAAACGTTTCGGTTTCTGAGACAACATAGTGCGTACACATGAAAAAAGGATTGCCAGAGAATAGAAAATGTACAATCCGGTGCTCCAGATCGGAGAAATCAGATCTGATTAGTATAATCCACGTTAGTGTTGATTATACGAGACACAATGATATCAGGTTCATACAAAACAATCAAAAAACAGGATGATATCAGGCACATACAAAACAATCACAGAACAGGGAGGAAAAAATTATGCCATTAGTTACATCGAAAGAAATGTTATTAAACGCTCAGAAAGGCGGCTATGCAGTTGGTGCATTTAATGCAGAGAATATGGAGATGGTTAAAGCCATCATTCAGGCTGCGGAAGAATTGAAAGCTCCGGTCATGATCCAGACAACTCCATCAACAATCAAATATGGAACACTGGAAACGTACTCCGCAATCGTAGCAGCAGAAGCAGCAAAAGCGACAGTACCGGTATGTCTGCACCTGGATCATGGCAGCAGTTTTGAACTGGCTATGCAGGCGATGAAAGCAGGATATACTTCTGTTATGATCGACGGTTCCAAACTGGATCTTGAGGGAAATATGGAAGTCAGCAAAAAAGTAGCAGATGTTGCTGCAGCAATGGGAATTCCATGTGAGGCGGAACTTGGAAAAGTCGGCGGTAAAGAAGATGATCTGGAAGCCGAGGCAGATACTAATACAGATCCGCAGGAAGCAAAAGAATTTGTTGAGCGTACAGGAGTAACTTCTCTTGCAGTAGCAATTGGAACAGCACATGGATTTTATGTGGGAACTCCGGTTCTGGACAAGGAACGTCTCAGTGAAATCAGAGAAGTGGTAGATATTCCGCTGGTTCTTCACGGTGCATCCGGTCTTACCGACGAAGATGTCCGTGACTGTGTAAAACGGGGTATCTGTAAAGTGAATTTTGCAACAGAACTTCGTGCTGCATATACCAAAGCAGTGAAAGAGCTTCTGGAAGAAAAACCAGATACGATTGATCCGAAAGCATATGGAAAAGCCGGTATTGCAGCAGTCAAAGAACTGGTAATGAGCCGTATGAAAGTCTGCGGATGTGACGGAAAAGCAGAATAATAAGAAAACAGCAGATACGAGGTGAGGTGATTTTTACGGCTGCAACGATGAAAGATATCGCCAAACGTACCGGGCTTGGACTGGCTACGATTTCTTCCTATTTTAATGGAGGAAATGTAAGAGAGAAGAATCGCATAAAAATCGAAGAAGCTATTGAAGAACTTCACTATGAAGTTAATGAGGTCGCAAGAGGATTGAAGACCAATGCGACAAAGACCATCGGTGTTGTCATTCCAGAACTGAATAACGTGTTCTGCTCGGAAATTATCACTGGAATGGAAGATATTCTGCGAAGTCATGGTTACGCTACCATTATCTGTGACTGCCGGACAGACAGAACTCTGGAAAAAGAAGCTGTGGATTTTCTGACCCGCAAACGAGTAGATGGAATTGTGAATATGCCGGTGGATATTACAGGAAGCCATCTGACAGAATTTCAGGATAAAGGCAGACCGGTTGTACTGATTGACCGTAAAATTCAGGGTATGGAGTGTGACAGTGTTCTGGTAGACAATCAAAAAGCTGCTCACGACGCTGTGGAACTGCTTTTGAAGAACGGACACAGGAATATTGGAATCGTGTGCGGACCGAGAGATGTATTTACTGCCCGGGAACGCATGAAAGGATATTATGCCGCTCATGAGGAAACCGGAATTGCGGTACGGGAATCGTTGATCTATCACGGGGATTATACGATTCAGAGCGGGGCTCGCGCTCTGGAAACACTTGTGGATCGAAACAAAGATATGACTGCTGTTTTTGTTACGAATTATGAAATGACCATGGGGGCTGTGATCGGACTGAATGAACTGGGGATTTCCATTCCGGGACAAATGTCGGTCATCGGTTTTGATAATCTGCAGTTTGCCCGGGCATGCAGCCCGAAACTCACGATTGTATCGCAGCCTACACAGGAAATCGGCAGAGAAGTGGCAAGAATCCTTCTGAAACATCTGGAAGACGGAGAAACAGCAATAACCACCGAAAAACTGCAGACAGAAATGATCATGGGCAGATCCGTGGTGAAATATGGAGGAATATATGAATAAACCGTATTTATTAGGCATTGATATCGGTACCAGTGCCTGCAAAGTGGCAGTGTTTGACCGGGAAGGTCATGTGGTTGCTGCTGCGACAGGCGACTATCCGGTGTATTACCCGAAGGAGGGGTGGGCGGAACAGAATCCTGAGGAATGGTGGACGGCAGTCTGCCATGCGATTGGTAAAACTCTGGACAGCGGGAAAATCTGTCCGGACCAGATTGCAGGAGTAGGAATTGACGGACAGAGCTGGTCTGCGATTGCAATTGACAAAGAGGGCCATGTATTGACCAATACACCGATCTGGATGGATACCAGAGCGCAGTCCATCTGTGACCGCCTGAACAATGAAATAGGAGCCGATGAAATTTTTGCGCTGGCAGGGAATTCCCTTCAGCCCTCATATACGACTGCAAAGATTCTCTGGTATCAGGAAAACCTGCCGGATGTATATAAAAAAATTGACAAAATCCTGCAGTCCAACAGTTATATTGCCTATAAACTGACAGGGGCTGTGACTCAGGATGTATCGCAGGGATACGGACTTCACTGCTTTGATATGAGAAATGGATGCTGGAATGAAGAGATGAGCAGAAAGCTTGGAATTCCCATGGATTTTCTGCCGGATATTGTTCCATGTGATCAGGTTGTCGGAACTGTTACGAAAAAAGCCGCACAGGAATGCGGCCTTGCAGAAGGAACTCCGGTGGTTGCAGGAGGCCTGGATGCTGCCTGCGGTACACTGGGAGCCGGAGTGATTCATCCGGGAGAAACGCAGGAACAGGGCGGTCAGGCCGGAGGAATGAGTATCTGCATGGATACCTACAAAGCGGATCCAAGATTGATCCTGGGATATCATGTGGTTCCCGGACAGTGGCTGCTGCAGGGAGGAACTACCGGCGGCGGTGGTGTCATGCGCTGGTTTGAAAGAGAATTTGCCGGTTATGAGCGGGAAATGCAGAAACAGAACGGGAAATCTTCTCTTGTTCAGCTGAATGAGATTGCCGAAGAAGTCGCACCGGGAAGTGAGGGAGTGGTTTTTCTTCCTTATATGGCGGGCGAGCGTTCCCCGATCTGGAACCCGGATGCCAAAGGCGTATTTTATGGACTGGATTTTTCCAAAACCAAAGGTCATATGGTCCGGGCATGTATGGAAGGGGTTGCTTTTTCCCTGAGACACAATCTGGAAGTGGCAGAGGAGGCAGGTGCAGAGGCAGAGGTACTTCGTGCCATGGGAGGTTCCGCAAATTCTCTGCTGTGGACACAGATTAAATCCGATATTACCGGAAAACCGATCGTGGTTCCGTCTTCTGATACGGCAACCACCCTGGGAGCGGCTATCCTTGCAGGTGTTGGTGTAGGATTTTATAAAGATTATGAAGAGGCGGTTTCGCTGACTGTAAAAACTACAAGAGAACATCATCCGAATCCGGAAAACAGAGAAGTCTATGATCAGAATTATCAGACCTATCTGAAGGTGTATGAATCTTTGAAAAACCTGATGAAGAGATAAAACGTGTGTTTTCAGGAATGATGAAGATGCAACAGGTATATTTTCAAAATGCATAAAAGAAATAAAAACGTGTGCTTTTGAAATGACCTAAAAATAAAAGTTGAAAAACAGAAGTCTTTCAAAAAAGGAGGAACTGACAAATGAAAGCAGCAGTAGTTGTAGCTAATGAGGATGTACAGTATCTGGATGTGGAAGAACCACAGGTAAAACCGGGGTATGTCAAAGTAAAAGTAAAGGCATCCGGAATCTGCGGATCGGATATCCCGCGTGTGTTGCATAACGGCGTGCATTTTTATCCAATTGTACTGGGACATGAATTTTCCGGAGATGTAGTAGAGGTAGGGGAAGGCGTTACCAAGACAAAAGTCGGCGACCGTGTTTCCGGTGCACCTCTTCTTCCGTGCATGAAATGTGATGACTGCCAGAACGGAAATTATTCTTTATGCAAGCATTATAGTTTCATTGGTTCCAGAGAGCAAGGAAGCAATGCGGATTATGTGGTTCTTCCGGAAAAAAATGTAGTACCGTTTGATGCATCCGTTCCTTATGAACAGGGAGCAATGTTTGAGCCGTCTACCGTTGCTCTTCATGGCCTGCTTCAGAATGACTATCAGGGAGGACAGTATGTTGCCATTCTCGGCGGTGGCACCATCGGTATGTTTACTATGCAGTGGGCAAAAATTTTCGGCTCCAGAAAAGTTGTTGTTTTTGATATCAGCGAGGAACGTCTTGCTCTGGCAAAACGTCTGGGTGCGGATGAAGTGATCAACACAACCAAAGAAGATTTTATGAAGACTGCTATGGACATTACCGGCGGTAAAGGTTATGGATATGTTTTTGAGACCGCAGGACAGGTGCCGACTATGCATATGGCATTTGAACTGGCTGCCAATAAAGCGCATGTATGTTTTATCGGAACACCGCATGTAGACCTTTCCTTTACACCAAAGCAGTGGGAAAATATGAACCGCAAGGAATTCAAACTTACCGGTTCCTGGATGTCCTACAGTGCACCATTCCCGGGAAAAGAATGGGAACTTACCGCACATTATTTTGCAACAGGGCAGCTGAAATTTGATCCGGATCTGATCTACAAAAAGATACCGATGAGTCAGGCGCAGGAAGCATTCCAGCTGTACAAGACACCGGGACTTGTAAAGGGCAAGATCCTGCTTGTGAACGAAGATTAGGAGAATGCGGGAAATGATACTGACAGTAACGTTAAATGCGGCAATTGATAAGCGCTATGTGGTGGAAGGCTATAAGGTCGGCGAGGTAAACCGGGTCAAAGAATGTGCCTATGTACCTGGCGGAAAAGGATTGAATGTTTCCAAACCTGCCGCAATCTATGGCGCGGAAGTGGTTGCTACGGGATTTGTGGGCGGTCATGCAGGCAATTATATTGAAGAAAAACTGCTGCCGTTTCATATTAAGAGTGATTTTTATCATGTAGAAGCAGAAAGCCGTTCGTGCATTAACATCTGGGATGAAGTGAACCATGTGCAGACGGAATTTCTGGAGCCTGGCTTTACACTGACACCGGAGGATTTTGCCGGATTTACAGAGAAATTTCAGGGGCTTGTACAAAAAGCGGATGTGGTGGCAATGTCCGGAAGCGTACCAAAAGGACTGGACGGAACCGCCTACCAGAAACTGGTAAAAATCGTAAAAGACGCAGGGAAACCGGTGATTCTGGATACCAGCGGCAAACTGCTGGAAATGGGAATCGAATCCTGCCCGACGATGATTAAGCCGAACATTGATGAGATTCGTATGCTGACCGGAACATCCTGCGATAATCTGGAAGAGATTATTGAGGCTGCTAAAGCTATACATGAGAAAGGCATTGAGATCGTTGCCGTTTCTCTGGGCGGGGATGGTTCCATTGTAGTGTGTGGCGAAGGTGTTTTTCAGGCGAAAGTTCCGAAAATTGATGCAGTGAATACGGTTGGATGCGGTGATTCCATGATTGCCGGATTTGCGCTTGGAATCAGTGAAAAACTGCCGATGGAGGAAATCCTGCGAAAGGCCAGTGCAATTTCTGCTGCAGCAGCCATGAGAGAAGAGACCGGATTTTTTGTAAAGAAAGATATGGAAGAAATTCTGCCGAAAGTACAGATTATCAGGCTGGACTGAAAAAGCTTCAGAAGATAATAAAAATAACTATTTATAAAATAACCATTTATATTGAAGGAGGAAATGAACAATGACATTTATTGATCCGTCTACAGTACCACAGAGAACCCTGTATACAGGGGTAAAAATGCCAGCAGTGGGAATGGGAACCTTTGGAAGTGACCATGCAGATCCGGATGCAGTATCTGCTTCCGTTGCAGGTGCCATCCGTGTTGGATACCGTTCCTTTGACTGTGCAGCCTGCTATGGAAATGAAGATCAGATTGGAAAGGTTTTCCAGGATGCTTTTGCGGAAGGCATTGTAAAAAGAGAAGAGCTTTTTATTGCATCCAAGGTATGGAACGACATGCACGGTGATGGAGATGTTCTTCTGGCATGTGCGAAAACTCTGAAAGACCTGAAGCTGGATTATCTGGATATGTACTATGTACACTGGCCATTCCCGAACTACCATGCACCGCACTGTGACGTGGATTCCCGTAATCCGGATTCCAAGCCGTTTACGGTAGAACGTTTTATGAAGACCTGGAGACAGATGGAACGCCTTGTGGATATGGGACTTACAAAACACATCGGTATGTCAAACATGACCATTCCGAAACTGGAAGCAGTTCTTCCACTGTGCAGAATCCAGCCGGCAGCTATTGAGATGGAACTTCATCCATGCTTCCAGCAGCCGGAGCTGTTTGATTACTGCCGTGCACATAATATTGAAGTGGTAGGCTTCTGCCCGATCGGTTCTCCGGAACGTCCGGAACGTGACAAAATGCCGGAAGATATTGCGGATATCGAACTTCCGGAACTGAAAAAAATCGCAGAGGCTCATGGAGTCCATCCGGCAGTTGTCTGCATCAAGTGGGCAGTTCAGAGAGGCCAGACTCCGATTCCATTCTCCCTGAAAGAAAAGAATTATACCAAGAATCTTCAGTGTGTGACAGAAGATCCGCTGACAGAGGAAGAAATGGAAATCATCAAATCACTGGATAAAAACAACCGCCTGATCAAAGGCCATGTATTCCTGTGGGAAGGTGCCAACGACTGGCATGATCTCTGGGACGAAGATGGAGTGATCGTGAAATAATAAGAGGGGACTTGTCGGTTAAGGACGTTTTTAAGTCTTTCATCAATAAGCAGGAATCTTCTTCAGAATCCGGTGCTTTTTGGCATCTGGTTTTCTGCAGGAGATTTCTGTTTTTTTACATTACAGGAAAGTGCTTTGTATTTTCCTGTGATATAGATAAAGATTACAGGAGTGTGCTTTGCATTTTCCTGTGATATAGCAAAATTACAGGAGCGTTCTCTGTATTTTTCTGCAATATAAGAAACTGCTTCATGAAACGACAATTGTAAAAATTGCTGAAACATGATAACATAAAAGAATAGATGCCGTATTTTTGAAAGAATAGAATAGTGTGCGGCTTTTAAGAAAAATGAACGGAGAAGGCAGAATTTATGTATCGTATTTTACTTGTGGATGATGAGATTCTTGTGCGTGATGCGATTAGGGAAAATATTGACTGGGCCGGCATGGACTGTGAACTTGTGGGGGACTGCCAGAACGGGCAGGAAGCAGCAGAGTTTGTAAACAAGCACCCGGTTGATATTGTATT
The DNA here is from genome assembly GCF_052063365.1 of Blautia sp. HCP3S3_G3. NCBI lineage: Bacteria > Bacillati > Bacillota > Clostridia > Lachnospirales > Lachnospiraceae > Blautia > Blautia sp. HCP3S3_G3. Next base: position 8,283 of record NZ_JBQHXR010000018.1, read on the forward strand.
AACGGATATCTGTATGCCTTATATGGACGGCATGGAACTGAGTCATTTTCTGCACGATAACTATCCGGATATTGTGATTGTGATCTTCAGCGGATTCGGGGAATTTGAGTATGCCAAAAAAGCAATTCAGTATAATGTAAGCGAATATCTTCTGAAACCGATCACAGCCATGGAACTGACTGCTGTGATCGGTCGGATGAAAGAAAAAGTAGACCAGCGTCAGAAAGAAAAACGGAAACTGGAAAATCTCACAAAAGCCTCCGAGAATTACCGCAAAAATGCGCAGATCATCCGCTCCAAGGCGATTGAAGCACTTGTTGGCTGTTCACAGGATGTAAATGAGAGTCTTGCGCAGCTGAAAAATATGGGAATCGAACTTGTCGGTCCCAATTACAGAGTGGCGGTGTTTGACATTGACCTTTACTCGGATATGTATAAAGTGGATGTGGAAAAGCGGCAAGAGAGCGCCCTGATGGCATTTGTCCTTTATAATATCAGCAATGAGATCGCTGAGAGGGAATCCGCAGGAATTGCTTATCAGGAAGGCAGCAACCGTGTGTGTATTCTGTTTCAGGGAGTGCGGACACGGGATTCGAACAATAAAATCCGCAGTATCTGCAGAGAAATCCAGCAGAAAGTAAAAGAAGTGATCGGAATCGAAGTTTCCATGGGAATCGGCGGATGGGTGAGAAACCTGGAAGATCTGATACTTTCTCATGACGTGGCTGCCAAAGCAATACAGTATCGTTATCTGCTGGGTGGCAGCCTCCTTCTGGATATGGAAGAGAAAAAACCGAACAGAGAAATCTCTCTGTATGATACTTTGGAACAGCTTACAGACAGTTTGAAAACCGGCAAAAAAGAAACGATGGAACTATGCCTGTCGCGGATGGAGCAGGAAATTAAAGATGCACTTGTGGAAAAAAGCCGTGCATGCATGTATCTGCAGCAGATTGTCCGTGCAGTCGGAAGTGCCAGTGAGTCTTTACAGACAGAGCGGGAGGAGCCGCTCCGGGGAAGTGAGACTCTGCTGCGCAATGTGACAGAGCAGAGTACGTTTCAGCAGGCCATCGGTCTGGTCAAGGAATATGCGGAAGAAGTATTTGAGAAACTGTCCAGTCTGAACAGCTCTAGCGGCCAGCGTCAGGCCAGTCTTGCACTGGATTATATACAGAATAATTACATGGATCCCAATCTGAGTCTGAACAGTATCTGTTCTTATTTAAGTATCAGTACCAGTTATTTCAGTACGATATTCAAGGAAGTAACAGGCGAGACCTTTATGGAAGTACTGATTCGCACCCGTATGGATAAGGCAAGAGAGCTTTTGGAAAATACAACCCTCAAAAACTATGAGATCGCAGAAAAAGTAGGATTTTCCGATCCCCATTACTTCGGAATCTCGTTCAAAAAGATCACCGGAAAAACTCCTACCGAGTATGCCAGGGAGTATCGTAAATGACAGGCAAAAAAGAATATGGACGGATTCTGGGAAAGTTTAAAAGTATACAGAGTTCGATATTTATGGCAATATCAGTACTGGTTCTCTGTGCGGTCGTTATTGTAACCGCTGTTTCCATGAGATATACCCGTTCTTCTATTTTTGAGAATTCCGTTGTATACACAAAAACAATCATACAGCAGATGACCCAGAATATCGATTCCTATATTGATTACATGGATAATATTGCGCTGATGGTTTCGGAGAGTGATGATGTACAGAATTTTCTTTTTTCGGACAATGACAGTTCGGAATTCAGAAAGAGGCTTTCGAGTCAGTACTCCACAATTCTTAACAGCCGTAACGATATCCGTAATCTGGGTGTCCTCTGCGTGGGCGGCAAATATCTGGTGAATGAAGGAACGCAGACTCTGAATCCTTATCTGGATATTGAGGGACAGGAGTGGTATCAGAAGGCAATGTCCAGTGAGGGAGCATCCAGCCTGACATCTTCTCATGTGCAGCATGTGATCCAGGGGGAAAGGCCGTGGGTCATTACACTGAGCCGCAGGATTCCGAATAATCTGGACAATGGGAAGGACAGAGACGGTATTTTCTTTATTGATCTGAATTACAGCGCAATCAGTGGATTGTGTGATAACAACAGCATCGGGGAAAAAGGTTATATCTTTATCGTGGATGAGAATGGAAATATTGTTTATCATCCGCAGCAGCAGCAGCTTTACAATGAATTGCAGACAGAGAATATTGATATTGTCATGAATGCGGATTCTGATACGGTGATTACCGACAACAGTGATAATGGAAAACTTTATACCATTTCCAGATCAGAAAAAACAGGATGGACGGTTGTCGGGTGCATGAATGTGGGAGAACTGATGAAGAACAGCAGACAGGCGCAGAGTATTTATATTCTGATGGCAGCTGCGCTTGTGGTCATTGCATTATTGATCTCGAATCTGATTGCAAGAAATATCACACTTCCGATCCAGCGCCTGCGTGATTCCATGGCAAAAGTTCAGGAAGGAGATTTTGAGACTGCTGATGTGGAAGTAGTTTCTGAGAATGAGATCGGGAGCCTGACAACCTCCTTTAATGTAATGACACACCGGATCCAGGAGCTGATGGAGCAGAATATCTATGAACAGAAAGAAAAGAGAAAGAGTGAGCTGAAAGCTCTTCAGTCACAGATCAATCCGCATTTTCTGTATAATACGCTGGATTCCATCATCTGGATGGCGGAAGGCAAAAAGAATGAAGAAGTGGTGCTGATGACTGCTTCTCTGGCACGCCTTCTCCGTCAGAGTATCAGTAATGAGGATGAACTGGTTTCTGTCGGGCAGGAAGTGGAATATGCCAGAAGTTATCTCACGATTCAGAAAATGCGCTACAAAGACAAGCTGGAATTTCAGATTGATGTTGCTCCCGAGATCAGCAAAGTCATGATCATTAAACTGGTTCTTCAGCCGATCATTGAAAATGCCATTTATCATGGATTGAAATACAAAGAGAGCCGGGGGCTTCTGATCGTTCACGGTTATGCGGAAAATGACCGTGCAGTCCTGGAGATCATTGATAACGGAGTCGGTATGGATCAGCAGACTCTGGATCATATTTTTGAAAGACACAAAGTGAATTATAACTCCAATGGAGTCGGAGTCTATAATGTGCAGAAACGGCTTCAGCTGTATTATGGAAGTGACTTTGGAATTACCTATCGAAGCCGTGTAGGCGAAGGAACTATGGCAACCATTACGATTCCTATGAACCAGGAGGGCGCCCATGAGACAACATAAAAAAAGAATGATGATTCTGGGAATCGTGATTGCTGCGCTCGCTCTGTTTCTGGGACTGCGTTTCTCGGACTGCCGCAGCAAAAATCAGAACTGGTCCCTTGTCTATATCCCAAAAACAATCGATAAAACCAACGATTTCTGGACATCTCTGATCGCAGGGGTGAATATGGCGGCAAAAGAATATGGTGTTTCTGTGGAGATTATGGGGCCAGACAGAGAACAGGATGTAGAACGGCAGAATGAACTTCTGGCTCAGGCCATTGAGATGAAACCGGATGCACTGATGATCTCACCGTCCAGTTTTACAGAATCAGAGGAACTTCTGAGAACTGCGAAAGAGAAGGGAATCCCTGTGGTCTACATCGATTCCTATACGAAAGATGAAATTCAGGATCTGACTGTCGCAACGGACAATCTGGAAGCCGGTAGAAAACTGGGCGAGTATGCGGCAAAGCTTCTGGATGATGACAGCCGGATCGCGGTGGTATGCCATGTAAAAGGAGTTTCAACCGCCCTGGAGCGCGAGCAGGGATTCCGTGAGGGACTCGGGGATAAATCAGAGAATATTGCGGAAGTGGTCTACTGTGATTCCATGTATGAAAAATCCTATCGACTGACAATGGAACTTCTGGGAAAATATCCGGATCTGGAACTGATCGCAGGTCTGAATGAATATTCTTCTGTTGGAGCAGCCCGGGCAATCAGAGATTCCGGTCTGGAAGGCAGGGTAAAAGTGGTCGGTATCGACAGTTCGCAGGAGGCTGTAGAACTGATGGAGCAGGGAGTCTTCCAGTGCCTGGTTCTTCAGAAAGCGTTCAAAATGGGATATCTTGGACTGAAAGAAACTGTGAAAATGCTCAAAGGAGAACATGTGGAAAAAAATATTGATTCCGGATCCGAAGTAGTGACTCCCGAAAATATGTATACCAGTGAAAACGAGAAGCTTCTGTTTCCATTTGACAGCAATGGATGGGAGTAAATCGCTTCTGTATGAAAAAGGTTAAAAATTTACGGTATCGTAAATTTTTAACCTTTTTCTAGAAGAATTTCCATTTTCATCAGAAGAATAAAAAGTTATTATTATTAAGACAAAACACGAGAGTGTAAAAAAAGATAGGGAGGGAAAAAATTGGAAAAGCTGAAACATAATCCAATCGTAAAAAAGCTCGGACTTAACAGAATCCTGTTGGTGGGGATTCTGATTCTTATGTTCGTGGTTTTCAGAGCCGCACTGGGAAGTAAATTCCCGATTGCCGACAGTATCAAATCCACATTGAACTATGTGTATTTCCTGGGCTTTTTGTCACTCGGCGTTACATTTGTAATTGCTACCGGAGGAATTGATTTCTCCATCGGACCGGTAATGTTCTGCTGTGCACTGATTTCCGGTTACTGCATGACCAGCTACGGTGTTCCATGCATCTTATCTATGGTAATCTGTATTCTGGTTGGTACCTGCTTCGGAATCTTTAACGGATGGCTCGTATCCTATATGTCGGTACCGGCATTTATCGTATCCATGGCATCCATGAACATTGCAAAAGGTCTTGCATCAGTATTTACCAAGACCCAGTCTGTAAGCTGGCCGTTAGGTAATGACCCTGAGAATGGATGGTTCAGAAACATTGTTTCCTACAACGGATTTCCGGTAGGTCTTGTGATTTTTCTGGCAGTTGCTGTTCTCTGCGGTGTTGTTCTTTATCGTACCAGACCGGGACGTTATATCCTTTGCCTTGGTTCCAACAGTGAGGCGGTTCGTCTTTCCGGTGTTAACACGAAGAAATGGCGTATGCTTGCATACATCATCTGCGGACTGATGGCAGGAATCGCAGCTCTGTTCTTCGTAGCTACCTATACAACGGTTCAGCCGGGATATGGTGACCAGTACAACAACGAGGCTATTGCAGGCTGCGTTATGGGCGGTACATCCATGGCAGGCGGACTTGCATCCATCGGCGGCACAGTGATCGGTGTATGTATCATTTCTCTTTTACAGCAGGGCATCATGGCCTTTGGTCTTGGAAAGGGACAGCAGATGATCATTACCGGTATCATCGTAATCGTAGCAGTTTATGCCGATGTTTCTGCAAGACGCAGAAAGAATTAATGTGAAGGGAGGATGCAGCAATGAGTGAAGTTATTTTGACAATGAAAGACATTGATAAGTCCTTTCCTGGAGTTCATGCTTTGGATCACGTTAATTTCGAGGTGAAACGCGGTGAAGTGCATGCTCTTATGGGAGAAAATGGTGCCGGAAAATCTACACTGATGAAGGTTCTGACCGGTATTTACCAGAAGGACTCCGGTTCCATTACCTACAAAGGCAAAGAAGTGGAATTCCACAACACAAGAGAAGCGCAGGATGCAGGTGTTGTAATCGTACATCAGGAATTAAATATGGTGGGTGACCTTACCGTCGCTCAGAACATTTTCATCGGACGTGAGCCGAAGAAGGGCTTCCGCATTGATGATAAGAAAATGATCGAGGATTCCAAGAAACTTTTCAGAGAGCTGAATATTGATATTGACCCGAAAGAGAAGATGCATAATCTTACTGTTGGTAAACAGCAGATGTGCGAGATCGCAAAAGCGATTTCTCATAAGGCGGAGGTTATTATCTTTGATGAGCCTTCTGCAGCTCTGACAGAGAAAGAAATTGCTGACCTGTTTGTCATCATCCGTGACCTTCGTGAAAAGGGACTGGGAATTGTCTATATTTCACATCGTATGGATGAGATCAAGGTTATCACAGACCGTGTAACTGTTATGCGAGACGGTGGTTATGTAGGAACTCTGGTTACCGCTGAGAGCTCCAAGGAAGATATCATCAATATGATGGTTGGCCGTGTTATTTACGAAGATCCGAAACAGCACAGCATGGTTGCTCCGGACGCTCCTGTTGTTCTTAAGGTAGAACATCTGAATGCAGGCAAGATGGTTCAGGATGTCAGCTTTGAACTTCGCAGAGGAGAGATTCTCGGTTTCTCCGGACTGATGGGTGCCGGACGTACAGAGACAGCCAGAGCCCTGTTTGGCGCAGATCCGAAACAGAGCGGAAAGATTTCTGTTATGGGAAAAGACGGTCAGCTTCATGAAGTAACCATCAACAGCCCGCAGGATGCTGTGAAATATGGTATCGGTTATCTTTCAGAGGACAGAAGAAGATACGGATGTGTCGTACAGAAGTCCTGTATTGAAAATACAACTCTGGCTACTATGGAAGAGTTTACAAGTGGTCTTCTGATCAACTCAGCCAAAGAGAAAGAAGTAACCGAGAGATACATTAAGGAACTTGCAACAAAGACACCTACTGCAGATCAGCTTGTTGTAAATCTTTCCGGTGGTAACCAGCAGAAAGTGGTTATTGCCAAGTGGCTTACAAGAAACAGTGATATTCTGATCTTCGATGAGCCTACCAGAGGTATCGACGTTGGTGCCAAGAACGAAATTTATAAATTAATGAACAAACTGGCAGCTGAGGGTAAATCAATTATCATGATTTCTTCAGAGATGACAGAAGTTCTCCGTATGAGTGACCGAATCATCATTATGTGTGAGGGTAAAGTTACAGGAAATATTGATATTTCCGAAGCAACCCAGGAAAACATTATGAACAAGGCTACACGAAATATCGATTAAGGAGGACAGTCATGACTAAGAAGAAAAAAAGTATTTTAAGTGATCAGAGATTTATTGTTTTGTTAGTTGTTATTGCATTGACAGCAGTATTCTCAGTGATGAGTAAAGAGTTCAGACAGTATAATACTCTTCTGAGCCTTCTGGATTTTTCCTACTATGACCTTCTGATGGCAATCGGTGTTACGTTTCCGCTTATTACAGCCGGTGTAGACCTGTCAATCGGAACAGGAATGGTTTGTTACGCACTGATCGGCGGAACTCTGATCAGAAGCTACGGATGTCCTGTTATTGTTGCAATGCTGGTATGTGTGCTGCTGGGCGTTCTGTTCGGTGCAATCAACGGCAGCCTGATTGGTATTATGAATCTTCCGCCATTCCTGGCTACTCTTTGTACCTGTATGATTACCCGTGGTATCGGTTCTTTGTGCAGTGCAACTCCATGGCCGGGACTTACACAGGAAGGCGGCTGGTTCCATTCTATCTATAAGCTTACCATCGGTTCAGGAAGAAGTGCTGACCGTTATCCGATTGGTTTCCTTTGGATGGTTCTTATGGTTCTTCTGATGGAATTCGTTCTGAACCATACGAAATTTGGTCGTTATACGATCGCTATCGGTTCCAACAAAGAAGCAGCAGCTCTTTCCGGAATCAATGTAAAGTTCTATCATGTAATGGTATATGTTGTCTGCGGTCTGTTTGTAGGTCTTGCAGCAACTGCATATGCAGCAGTTACTCCTACTGTACAGCCGGGTACCGGTGCAGGTCTTGAAATGGATGCCATCGGCGGTGTATTTGTAGGTGGTGTTGCAGCATCCGGCGGATATGGATCCATTCTTGGAACCTTCGTAGGTATTTATGTAATCATGCTTTTGAAGACCGGTCTTCCCTATATTGGTCTTCAGGCTAACTGGCAGCAGATTATCACAGGTATCGTTCTGATCGTTGCGGTCCTGATCGATATTCTCAAAGAGAAAAAGGGAATGCAGTAAATTTTATTAAGATATGTGAAACGGCGAACGTTTTTACATAAACAAAGCTATATAATAAAAGGAGGAAAACAAAATGACAATGAAAAAAGTGATCGCACTGGGAATCAGTACAGCAATGGTGGCAGGTATGGCCGTTACACCAGTATTTGCAGCAGAGGATCCTACCGCACAGTTTGAGGGACTGACAGCTAATGAAGCTTACGAATTCCCGATGATGGTAAAATCTTTCCAGTCTACATATTGGGAAGCAGCTATGAAAGGTATGGAAATGGCTGCTGAAGAACTTGGCGTTACTTTCAAAGCACAGGGACCGAACAGCGAATCTGATATCGCTGACCAGGTAAACATGATCAACACAGCAATCGGAACAAGCCCGGCTGGTCTTGGTCTTGCAGCATGTGATACTTCTTCTGTACTGGAAGCTCTTCAGACATGTGCAGACAAAGGTATCCCGGTAGTTACATTTGATACCGGTGTTGCTGATGCTCCGGAAGGCTCCGTAGTAGCAGAAGTTTGTACAGATAATGCACAGGCTGGTGCTGTTGCAGCTGAAAATATGTATGCAGCAATCAAAGATGTTATCGCAAACGCAGAAGGACAGGTTATCATCGGTGAAATCAACCAGGATGCAACCGCTCTGAATATTCAGCAGCGTGGCGGCGGATTCATTGACAAGATGATCGAACTGCTTCAGGCAGATGGAAAAACTGTTGCAGTAGCTGGTAACGAATTCTATGTAAACGCAGCAACAACAGCAGATGCAGCAGAAGCAGATGCAGACGTTGTGATCCAGGTTGCAGTTCCGGCACAGACAACTGTAGAGCTTTGCTCCACAGAAGCTCAGGCTATCCTTTCCAAAGAAAACTGCATCGCTATCTTCGGTTCCAACCAGACAGCAGCAGAAGGTGTTCTTGCAGCTAACGCAAACCTGAACGTTCTTGGTTCTGACGCAGCAGCAGGCGATGTAATCGGTGTTGGTTTCGATGCTGGTTCTATCATTAAAGCAGCTGTACAGGATGGCACATTCCTTGGTGCAGTTACACAGTCTCCTCTGATGATGGGCTACTATGCAATCTATGCTCTTACAGCAGCTGCAAACGGACAGGAAGTTTCTGACGTTCCTACAGATGGTTACTGGTATGATGCAACAAATATCGAAGACGAGACAATCGCTCCGAACCTGTATGACTAATCTGTAAAAAAACTAATTTTGTACTGACATGAACGAAAGTTTCTCTACGCAGATAGAGTGATTTAACCATGGAGGGTCGTACACCGGGAACAGGTGTGCGGCCTTCTTTGGTATACGGATGAATGGGAAAAAGATGGCAGGGGGAATACACAAATGTCTGTAATGGGAATTGATATTGGAACAACAACGATCAGTGTGATTATGATGGATGACGAGACCGGAAAGCTTCTGGACAGTCTGACGATTCCTCATAAATCGTTTTTGAAAGGATATCCCGCATACAGTAAGGTTCAGGATCCGCAGGTTATATGGAAACTGACAGAGCAGGCAGCAGCAGAACTGATCAGCAGAAATGGTGTGCCGAAATGTATTGGAATGACCGGTCAGATGCATGGATTTCTGTATGTAGACCAAAAGGGTGAGGCAGTAAGTCCTCTTTATACATGGCAGGATGGAAGCGGAAACGAGTTTCTTCCGGATGGCAGGACAAGTGTGGAGATTCTCCAGAGTGCTGCAGGATCGGCTGCGTCCGGGTACGGCCTGATTACACATTATTATCTGCAGAAAAAAGGACTTGTTCCGGAGAACGCCCGAAAGATGGTAACCATCAGTGACTATATTGCCATGAAACTGTGCGGAGGATGCGATCCGTTTATTGCAGGGGATATGGCTGCAAGCTGGGGATGCTTTGATCTGGAGCTGGGAGATTTCTGCAGACAGGAACTGGAAGAACAGGAATTGGATCTTTCTGTTTTGCCGGAGATTCTATCCGGACATCCGGTTGTGGGAGTTACTTCTGGAGTGTTCCCGAAAAACATTCCGGTAATCGCTTCTCTTGGTGATAACCAGGCAAGTGTGATTGGCTCCGTAAAGGATCTGTCAAATACGGTTCTGATTAATATCGGTACAGGAAGTCAGGTCTCTTTTGGTACAGAACGATATGTAGATGCTCATGGTTCCATTGAACTTCGTCCATGTACGGGCAGGCATTTTTTGATGGTGGGTTCCGGACTCTGCGGAGGAAGAGCCTATGCCATGCTGGAAAAATTTTACCGGGAAGTTTCCGGTACAGAGGATTCCAAAGAGATGTATCGCAGGATGGAACAGCAGGCCCGTGAATTTATGGATGCCTATGGAAAAGAAGCAGCATGGAAAATCAGGACGGTTTTTTCCGGAACAAGAAGCAATCCCGGAGAAAGAGGCAGCATTTCCTCCATCAGTGTGGAAAACTTTTATCCGGGAGCCATGACTCTGGGGATGCTGCAGGGAATTCTGGGAGAATTAAAAGAAATGTACGGGGAGATGTGTTCCATAACAGGAACCAAAGCAGCAAATCTGGTGGGCTCCGGAAACGGACTCCGGCGCAATGCTCTGATGCGGGAACTTGCAGGAGACATCTTCCGTATGCCAGTGAAGATTCCCGTATGTACGGAAGAAGCCGCTTATGGAGCAGCACTCCAGGCACTTGTTTCTGCCGGTTTTGAGGATTCTCTGGAAGAGGCACAGAGAAAAATACAGTATGAATCATGAGAAGATAAGAAAGAACCGGATACATCCGGGAAATTATGATTGCAAATAAAGACACTTTTTTTGACAAACAAGGTTCTTCACTATTGATGAAAACTATAGTAATATGTTATTATCAAATATGAAAGAACTCACGTGAAAACAGCAATATGCACAAAAGTTTTACAAATCTTACATATTTAGGAGGGTTTTACAATGGCAACATACTATTTAGCAGTAGACATGGGAGCATCCAGCGGACGTCTGATTCTGGGACATATGGAAAATGGAAAAATGGAGCTGGAAGAAGTTCATCGTTTTGAAAACGGAATGGTAAAAAAAGACGGAGAACTCTGCTGGGAATTTGACCGCATTTTCAAAGAAATCATCATCGGTATGAAGAAATGTAAAGAAATGGACAAGATTCCGGTAAGTATGGGTGTAGATACCTGGGGTGTTGACTTTGTACTTCTTGACAAAGATGACAAGGTATTGGGAAATACTGTCGGATATCGTGATCATCGTACCGATGGTATGGATGAAGAAGTTTACAAGATTATTTCTCTGGAAGACCTGTATGCAAGAACCGGTATCCAGAAGGCAATCTTCAACACTGTTTATCAGCTGATGGCTGTTAAGAAAAAACATCCGGAATATCTGGAACAGGCAGAAACACTTCTTCATGTGCCGGATTATTTCCATTATCTTCTGACAGGTGAAAAAACCAACGAATATACAGAAGCTACCACAGGTCAGCTGGTAAATCCGCATACCAAGGAGTGGGATTACGAACTGATCGATATGCTCGGCTATCCGAGAAAGATTTTCCAGAAGCTGATCATGCCGGGTACTGTGATCGGACATCTCTCTGAAGAAGTTCAGAAGGAAGTAGGATTTGACCTGGAAGTAGTTGCACCTGCAACTCATGATACAGGATCTGCTGTACTGGCTGTACCGGCAAATGATGATGACTTTATCTACATCAGTTCCGGAACATGGTCCTTAATGGGGCTGGAAAGAGAAACTGCAGACTGCTCCAGAAAGAGCTGCGAAATGAACCTTACCAATGAAGGCGGTTATGCAGGAAGATTCCGTTATCTGAAGAATATCATGGGTCTCTGGATGATTCAGTCCGTACGTCATGAAGTCAACGATATGTACAGTTTTGCGGAAATCTGCTCCATGGCTGAAGAGGCCAAAGATTTCCCGTCCAGAGTAGATGCAAATGATGAATGCTTCCTTTCTCCGGAAAACATGACAGAAGAAGTCAAAGATTACTGCCGCAGAACAGGACAGCCGGTTCCGGAGACAATGGGTGAGATCGCAACTGTTATTTACACCAGCCTTGCAGAATGCTATGCGAAAACTGCAAAAGAACTGGAAGAAATGACAGGCAGAACCTACAGCCGTATTCATGTAGTAGGCGGCGGTTCCAATGCAGGCTATCTGAATGAACTGACAGCCAAAGCTACCGGCAAAGAAGTGCATGCAGGCCCTGGAGAAGCAACTGCAATCGGTAATATTACTGCCCAGATGCTGAAAGCCGGAGAATTCCATAGTATTGAAGAAGCACGTACCATGATTCATGAATCCTTTGGTATCAAGATTTACAAACCGGAATGATTCGGATTGACAGGAAATAACAGAAAAGCGGAGTGAAAAATATCTGCTTTTCTGTATAAACAGGAAAGCAGACTACATACATCTGCTTTCCTATATTCAAATGAACAGGAGGAAACAAGAATGACAGTTAAAGAAAGATACGAAGAAGCCAAAGCCAGATATGCAGCCATTGGCGTTGATACAGACAAGGCTGTGGAAATTCTGAAAAACGTTCCTGTTTCTCTGCATTGCTGGCAGGGAGACGACGTAAAGGGATTTGACCAGGATGGTCCTCTGACAGGCGGTATCCAGACTACCGGTAATTATCCGGGAAAAGCTACCACACCGGAACAGCTGATGGCAGATATGGACAAGGTAATGTCTCTTGCACCAGGTAAGAAAAAAATCAATGTTCATGCATGCTACGCTATTTTTGAGGATGGTGAGTGGGTCGACAGAGATAAACTGGAGCCGAAACATTTCAAAAAATGGGTAGAATTTGCAAAAGAAAGAGGTATGGGTCTTGATTTCAATCCGACTTTCTTCTCCAGCCCGAAGGTGAAAGATGGTCTGACTCTGTCAAGCCCGGATGAAGAAACCAGAAAATTCTGGATCGAACATGGCAAAGCCTGCATCCGTATTTCCCAGTATTTTGCTGAAGAGACCGGTATTCCATGTGTTATGAATATCTGGACCGGTGACGGATACAAAGATATTCCTGGCGACAGACTTGGACCGAGAATGCGTTATAAAGAATCCATCGAGGAAATCCTTTCCGAGCCGTTTGATACCAATCTTGTAAAACCGTGCGTAGAGTCCAAGGTTTTCGGTATCGGTGTAGAATCCTATACAGCAGGAAGCGCAGAATTTGCTCTTTCCTTCGCAGCAGCACACAAAGATAAATGCCTTCCTCTGATGGACAATGGTCATTATCATCCGACAGAAGTTGTTTCTGATAAGATTTCTTCTCTGCTGTGCTTCTTCCCGGAACTGGCTCTGCATGTAACACGTCCGGTTCGCTGGGATTCTGACCATGTAGTTCTCTTTGATGATGAGACAAGAGAAATTGCAAAAGAAATCGTAAGAAACGATGCTCTGGATCGTGTTTATATCGCACTGGATTACTTTGATGCAAGTATCAACCGTATTTCTGCATGGACAACCGGTCTGAGAAATATGCAGAAATCCCTGCTGTTCGCACTTCTTCAGCCGAACGCAGAAATGAAAGCACTTCAGGAGTCCAACAACCTGACCAAGCTGATGACCGTTCAGGAAGAAGTAAAGACCTTCCCGTTCGGAGATGTATGGGATTATTACTGCGAAGAATGCGGTGTGCCTGCAGGATTCCAGTGGTTTGAAGAAGTTGAGAAATACGAAGAGGAAGTACTTTCCAAGAGATAACAGTGAAGCCGTAATGGAACGGTTTTACTCTGAAACATCATAAGCCTTCTAACCTATCTTTATATACACATATTCACAGAAGCAGGAGCCTTATATACAGGCTCCTGTTTTACGTTAGAGGGCAGGCTGCGGAGAAATACCGAAAATAGTGAAATATGACGAAATTTGCAGATGATTTCTGAAATAGAGTTAAAACAGATTGACACACGAAAAAAAATTGTCTAAAATAAACACATTAGTTTTTTATTAAAGTAACACTTTACATTAACCGGACGTAGAGACTGATAGTCGTATACTGTCAGTTTTTTTAGGTCAAAAGAAAAAGGAGATTGTATTATGGCAAAGTATATTGCAAAACGCCTTGGGATGGCAGTAGTAACAATCTGGCTGGTTGCCACACTGACCTTTTTCCTGATGAATCTGGTTCCCGGCGGACCATTCTTGTCAGAAAAGGCAGTAAGCCCCAAAGCTTTGGAAGCTTTGGAAGCAAAGTATGGTCTGGACAAACCTCTGCATGAACAGTACATCACTTATATGAAGGATGCGCTTCATGGAGATTTTGGAGACAGTCTGAAACAGAGAGGACGTACCGTTTCCTCCATTATTACATCCAAATTCCCGGTCTCTGCCAAAATCGGCGGACTTGCCGTTCTGGTGGCATTTTTCGTGGGAGTACCGCTGGGATGTGTGTCGGCTCTGCACAGGGGAAAGGTGACAGATAATATTATCATAGTGATCGCCACCTGCGGAATTGCAGTCCCCAGTTTTGTGATCTGTACATTATTGATGTATACCCTGGGTGTCAAACTGGGATGGCTGCCTACTCTGGGACTGGGAACCTGGAAACATTATATTATGCCGATCATTGCACTGGCATTTTATCCGACTGCTTATATTACCCGTCTGATGCGTTCTTCCATGCTGGATGTACTGGGACAGGATTATATGCGTACCTCCAAAGCAAAAGGTTTAAGCCAGTTTGTATGTCTGTTCAAGCATGCGCTGAGGAATGCAATCCTTCCGGTTGTTACCTACCTGGGACCATTGCTGGCCTACACAGTATCAGGAAGCTTTATCGTTGAGAAAATCTTCTCTATTCCTGGTCTTGGAAGAGAATTTATCAGTTCCATTACAAACCGTGATTATACGGTTATCATGGGAACGACTATTTTCCTGGCAACACTGATGGTACTGATGAATGTTGTTGTGGATATTGTCTACAAACTGGTAGACCCGCGTATCAAACTGAAATAGGAGGAGAGGACAAATGAAAGAAAATCCGTTAAATATGCAGTTGGATTTGGATGATTTCCTGCCCGCTTCCGACGAAGAAAAAGAAAATCTTGTAGTCATGCGTGACAGCGTCAGCTTCTGGAAAGATGGTATGCGCCGTCTGCGCAAAAATAAAATTGCTATGGTCAGTCTGGCAGTGATTGTTCTGATCATGATCTGTGCGTTTATCGTACCGTCATTTTATCCGTATACTTATGAAGAGCAGATCAAAGGCAGTGAGAATCTGACACCGATGACGTATTCAGCAGCAGAGCTTGAAAGAAAAGAAGCAGGAGAGCATGTATTTCCGCATATTCTCGGTACAGACAAAATGGGACGTGACTATGCGATCCGTGTTATGATGGGAAGTCGTGTTTCCCTGATTGTCGGTCTGGTAGCTGCTGTGATCATTCTGGTAGTTGGTTCCGTATTTGGTTCCATTGCTGCATTCTGCGGCGGATGGGTGGATATTCTGATGATGCGAGTCGTGGATATCATTTATACCATACCGGATGTTCTTCTGATCGTACTGTTATCTTTTGCACTGAAAGATCCGCTGGAACGTCTTTCCACGGTTCCCGGATTCGGATGGATTCAGATACTGGGACGTAACCTGATCAGTATTTTCATCGTATTTGCGCTTCTGTACTGGGGTGGAATGGCCCGTATGGTCCGCAGCCAGATCCTGATGCTGAAAGAAAGTGAATATGTAACAGCAGCCAGAGCTCTTGGTGCATCTGCAGGCAGAATTATCAAAAAACATCTGCTTACCAACTGTATCGGAACTCTGATCGTAACAACAACACTGCAGATCCCGTCTTCTATTTTTACTGAGAGTTTCTTAAGCTTCCTGGGACTTGGTGTTGCCGTGCCGATGCCTTCTCTTGGAAGTCTTGCCAGTGATGCCATCAACGGTCTGAATACTTATCCGTACCTGTTGTTTATTCCGGCATTGCTGATCAGTCTGATCATTCTGAGCTTTAACCTGCTGGGAGATGGTCTTCGTGATGCATTTGACCCGAAGATGAAGAATTAGAGAGGAGACAAATCTGATGAGTGATTATTTGGTAAGTATTGAACATGAGAGACTCTCCTTCTTCACACCGGCAGGAGAAGTCAAGGCTTTGAATGATGTCACATTTCATATAAAAGAAGGAGAAGTTCTTGGTATTGTAGGTGAGAGTGGTTCCGGTAAATCGGTAACCGCCTACAGTCTGATGGGGCTGACTGCTCATCCCGGAAAGCTTCTGGGAGGAACTCTTGATTTTAACGGACACCGCATCAATGATATGACAGAAAAGGAGATGCGGAAAATCCGCGGAAAAGAAGTTTCCATTATTTTCCAGGATCCCATGACCAGTCTGAATCCGGTTTATACCATCGGTAATCAGATTCGGGAAGTGCTGAAACTGCATACCGATAAGAGCAAGGCGGAAATCCAGGCAAGAGCAGTGGAACTTCTGGAACTGGTAGGAATCAATGAGCCGCAGAAACGTCTGAAACAGTATCCGCATGAACTTTCCGGCGGTATGCGTCAGCGCATTATGATCGCAATCGCACTTGCATGTGAACCCAAGCTTCTGATCGCGGATGAACCGACGACAGCTCTGGATGTGACGATTCAGGCACAGATCCTGGAACTGATGATGGAACTGAAGGACAAACTGGGAATGGCGATCATGATGATCACTCATGACCTTGGCGTGGTTGCAAGTATGTGTGACCATATTGCGGTCATGTATGCTGGAAATATCGTGGAATATGGTACGACAGATGATATTTTCTATCGTCCGAAGCATGAATATACCAAGGGTCTGATCCGAAGCATCCCGAGAATGGACAGCAAAGAACATGAACGTCTGGTTCCCATCGAAGGAACACCGGTGGATATGCTGAATCCGCCGAAAGGATGTCCGTTTGCTTCAAGATGCGATAAATGTATGAAAATCTGTCTGAGAGAGAAAGCTCCGGTTATGCATTTCAGTGATGTTCATTATTCTTCATGCTGGATGAATCAGAAAGCGGAACTGGAAGGAGGAAATAAGTAATGAGTGATAAATTACTGAAGGTGGAACACCTCTACCAGTATTTTCCGGCAGGAGGATATGGTAAAAAGAAAAAATATGTACAGGCGGTCGATGATGTTTCCTTCTTTATCAACAAGGGAGAAACTCTTGGGCTGGTAGGAGAGTCCGGCTGCGGCAAGACAACGACCGGCCGTTCGATTCTCCGTCTTTACGAACCGACCAAAGGCCGTATTATCTACAATGACAAAGTGTTATTTGACAGCGGCAATGTTGCTCTGAAAGATGAAAACGGTAATGACATCATAGAACAGGGCAAACCGAAATTTGGTACAAAAACAGCTGTGGATATGAAACCCTACCGCCGGGAAATGCAGATTGTATTTCAGGATCCGTATGCAAGTCTGGACCCCCGAATGACGGTAGCGGATATCGTAGGAGAGGGCATTGATATTCATCATCTGGCTGCAAATAAGAAGGAGCGTTACGATAAGGTACAGCATCTTCTGGAGTGTGTGGGACTGAACTCCGAGCATGCCAACCGTTATCCCCACGAGTTTTCCGGAGGACAGCGTCAGCGTGTGGGAATTGCCCGTGCTCTGGCAGTAGACCCGAAATTCATTGTCTGTGATGAGCCGATTTCCGCACTGGACGTATCCATTCAGGCACAGGTGGTCAATATGTTTGAAGATCTTCAGGCAGAGATGGGACTGACCTATCTGTTCATTGCCCATGACCTTTCGGTAGTGAAACATATTTCCAACCGTATCGGTGTTATGTATCTTGGAAAACTGGTGGAACTGGCAGACAGTTATGAACTGATTTTCCACAATGTTCATCCATATACCAGAAGCCTGATTTCAGCGATTCCGATCGCAGATCCAGAAACTGCAAGAGCAAACAAGCGTATTGTCCTGGAAGGGGATGTTCCGAGTCCGCTGAATCCGCCATCCGGATGCCGTTTCCGCACCAGATGTCCGTACGCGACAGAACAGTGTGCGGCAGAAGTACCGCAGTGGCGTGAGGTCAGCAAAGGACATTATGCGGCCTGCCATAATCTGGACAAATTGAATTAAGTAAATGGGTATTTTGCCTATAATGATGACGGAGGATTTGTAAAAAACAGAAATCCGAACGTCAATCCGCACAAAAATATGGACAAATTTCTGAAATAATGATATAGTTCATATATTCATAAACATGGGAACAGAAAGAAAAGTTCCTGTAATCCCTGTGTATGCACCAGCTAAGTGCAGCTGATGACATAAATAATCTATCCTATAGGAGGAATAAGATGAAGAAGAGAATTTTCAGCGTTCTTCTTGCAGCGATGATGACTGTTACCATGATGAGCGGAACAGTTATGACTGTAGCAGCTGAAGAAACAGAAGGAAAAGAGCTTTCCGTACAGGTAGGCCCGAACCCGGAAACAATCGATCCGGCACTGAACAGCGCAGTAGACGGCGGTAACATGATCCTTCATGCATTTGAATGTCTTCTGACCTATGATCAGGACGGCAACATCGCACCTGGTCAGGCTGAAACCTGGGAAACATCTGAAGACGGATTAACATGGACATTCCATCTTCGTGACGGACTGAAATGGTCCGATGGATCCGACCTTACAGCAAACGATTTCGTTTACAGCTGGAAACGTGTATGTGATCCGAACGTAGCAGCTCCTTATGCAGAAACTGTTCTGGGTATGGTAGAAGGCTATGACGCAGCAATCGAGGGTGACCTTGATGCACTTGCAGTAACAGCACCGGATGACAAGACTCTGGAAGTAAAACTCAGCTCTCCGTGTACTTATTTTGACGGACTTGCAGCATTTGCTACATTAAGCCCGGTTCAGCAGGCAACTGTTGAAGCAAACGGCGATGCATGGGCAATCGAGCCTTCCACCTATGTATGTAACGGACCGTTCTACATCAGTGAGTGGGTACCGAGCTCCCATATTACCATGACCAAGAATCCGTACTACTGGAATGCAGACGCTATCAAACTCGGCAGCATCAAATGGAACCTGATCGAGGACTCCAATGCTGCATACAGCGCATACCAGAACGGTGAAGTTCTGATGATCAAAGATGTTCCTACAGAAGAAATCCCGTCCTTACAGGACAATGAGGAATTCTATGTAGATCCGATCATCGGTACTTACTACATTTCCTACAATACACAGGTTGAACCTCTGAACAACTCCCTTGTTCGTAAAGCTCTGAACCTTGCGATTGACAGAGAACATGTTGCCAATACTCTGATGCAGGGTACTTATACAGCAGCACCGAACTTCATGGGACCTGGCTGGCAGGATACCGACGGTTCTGAATTCTACAGCAATGCAAACAACGGCGAGCCATATATGAGCACAACTGCTGATATCGACGGCGCACTTGCAGCTCTGGAAGAAGCAGGTTATCCGAATGGCGAAGGCCTTCCGGTTCTTCACTACATCACCAATGATGCCGGTTATCACAAAGTAGTTGCAGAATATCTGCAGCAGGCTTGGAAAGAAATCGGTGTTACTCTGGAAGTAGAAATCGTAGAATGGTCCAGCTTCACACCTATGAGACGTAACGGTGATTTCGAGATCGCACGTAACGGATGGGTTGGAGACTACAAAGATCCTTCTAACCAGTTAGAGCTTTTCTATTCCACCAACGGAAACAACGATGGAAAATACTCCAGCGAAGCATTTGATGCAGCGATTGACACATCCAGAGCTTCTACAGATGCCGCAGAGCGTTCTGCCGCTCTTCATGAAGCAGAAGATATCATGATGGAAGATTCCGCATGCTGTCCGCTGGCATACTACAATGACTTCTGGCTGCAGAGCAGCAAGATTGAAGGAATGTGGCATTCCCCGACAGGATACTGGTACTTCATGTATGCAGATATCGCTGAATAATCTGTAAAAAAGAAAATTTGGCTGATCAGGCCATGAAAAGAGCCGATGCACCGGATATCCGGATGCATCGGCTTTTTGTATAGATGCGCAGAGGATACGATCAGAGAAAATGATTGCATTTTTTTTATATTACTGGAAAGTGCTTTACATTTTCCTGTAATATAAAAAGGTGACCCCAAAAAAAGTTATCAGCCTATTTTTTTGGACGTTGCATGGCTTCATGTTCTTTCCTGAGTTCTTCATAAAGCTGCATGGAAGTCCAGTGCTGTGTGACAGGGGTCAGGACTGCTTTGAGAGAAACGGATTTCAGACCGTTCTGACGGAAAAATGCAAGAAAGCTGTCCAGCTGTTCCCTGGAGAAATCTTTCAGTACGATCATTTCATCTGAAAAGTTATTCCCCATGTTAAACTGAGGGTTCCGTGAAAAACCGGGAAGTCCGAAAAGGTATCCAAGGCTTTCCAGGAATTCCGGTGTCTGAACGACTCTTATTCCGATACCGGCTCTGTTTAAATACTGCCGGATCAGGTGCGTACGTTTCTCCTCTTGAAAGTTATACATTAAAATCTGTGGTTCTGTATTCATATCTGTCTCCTTATCTGATTTCTTGTCTGCTTCGTTGTCGTCAATCGATGATGCCACGCATCACCTCATTCCTCCACCTTGTATATGAGAAAATCATTCTGCGTGATATAACTAATCATTTATTTTTCGATGCACTTGAGCGTGTTTAATCCTGACCTGGAATCATAGAAAACGTTTTCTGTATTCCGTAGGGGATATCTGAAATCTTCGTTGAAATTCTTCAAAAAAGTTTTCCGCATCCGTATAGCCGCATTCTTCGGCAATCTGATAAAGGTTCATTTCCGGTTTTGCAAGGAGCTGCAGAGCTCTGTCCAGGCGGATTTCACTGACAAGTGTCTGGTACACAAAAGGACTTTCGTATTCTTTCCGGGCAGGAAGCCGGATCTGTACTTCCGTTCCTTTTCCCGGTTCACTGGAGTAGGTAAGGCCATATTCGGATCCATAGAGAATCTGAAGCCTCCGGTGCGTGTTGTAGACGGCAATGTGATTGCCGCCGGAAGATCCGGTACCATTTCCGGTAAGAATTGTTTTCAGTTTTTCCGGAGGAATGCCGACACCATCATCAGAAATCAGAAGGACAATATCTTCGTTCTCCATCCATCCGGTAAGTACGATTGTACCGGATTTATTTTCGGTTTCCAGAATGCCGTGGAGAATGGCATTTTCGATGACCGGCTGCAGTGTCAGTTTGGGGATCGGATAATCCATGAGTTCATCAGGAATATCCGACACGAAAGAAATACTGTCGTGAAACCGCATGTTCTGCAGGTGAACATAAATGGAAACATGCGCTTCTTCCTGGGCAATGGTACTGATACTCTGTTTCCTGCTGAGGGTAAGTTTGTAGAATCTAGATAGATTTTGTACGGCATCAATAACCTCGGCATTACGTCCCTGCTGGGCAAGCCAGTTGATCATATCCATAGTATTATAAAGAAAATGAGGATTGATCTGTGCCTGCAGAGAATTGAATTCTGCAATACGGAGATCTTCGGCTGCTTTGCCCTGATCCGCAATCAGTTTATCCATTTTCCGGGTCATATAGTTGTAAGTATCAATCAAATCACCAACTTCATCGTGGTAGATGGGACTGTCCATGGGAAGAAGCGACCCCTTCCTGACCTGGCTCATCTGACGGATGACAGAAGAAATACGGTTGGTAATGGAGCGCGCCAGTGAGTTTGCCAGAAAAAGAGCCAGAAGCAGAAACAGAATGTAAAACAATACATACTGAAGCATCAATAATCCGCTCTGATTGAGCAGAGGTCTGGAAGGAAGCACAGTTACCATAAACCAGCCGGGCTGGGAAATCCGGTAAAAGCCCGCATAAATCTTATTGTCCAGAATGGTCCGCTCAATGAAATTATTGGAAGACATGACAGATTTTTCAATGTCTTCATAATTCAGCCAGTAGATTCCCGACAAAGAGTTATCGGAAGAAGCTACCAGCGCATTGCGTTCGTTAATAATGTAGGAAACGCTGCCGTCCAGAGAGAGATTTTTGGATAATACATCTTTCAGTGGTTCGGAAGAGTAATACACTGCTGCATAAGCCCGATATGGCTGTCCCTGATAATAAAGAGAAAGCTGCCGGATATAGGCCATATCGCCGTATTGTTTCTGTTCCTGCGTTCCAAGGTAAAAGGACGGACAGAAAAGTTCCGTAATATTGGAACCCTGAAAAATTCCATGCCAGTAGGTTCCGCGAATGTCCTGAATGGAGGCGAAATACTCTTCCATGGGGCTGTCGGCCAAACGCTGCATATCTTCAGGAAAATCCAGATAAATTCGAAAATCGGAAATATTCTCTTTGCTGACTGTCTCGTTCAGATACTGTACAAACTCCTCTGCTTCCGGGGATTCGGCCAGCTCAGATAAGGTAGAATTGACCGGCTGGTGAAACAGCGTCTGGAAGAAAGGCTGATCGGAAATTCCGGTATAAGTATCCATAATCTCCTGTACCATGTCTTCGATCATTGGAGAAGTTTTTGCGGAGGCATCCTGTTCCTGACGGATCGTATAGGAAACCATCATATCGTACAGTCTGTTGTAAAAGAAGATTCCAATCATCAGTACCGGTACGGTAACGGTAACCATGAGTGCAAGAGTGAATTTGGACTGCAGGCTCAGGTCACCGTAAAACTGCCGGAGTCTGCGGTAACATGTCTTCATGATAAAAGTTTCTCCCTGTATTCTGACGGAGAAAGTCCGGTGTATTTCCGGAAACTTTTTCCGAAGTAATTTCCATCACTGTAACCGACTCTGGAGGAAATTTCTGTGATTTTGTACCGGGAATCCCCCAGAAGCTGTTTGGCGCGTTCCATGCGGTATTCTGTCAGGTACTGATTTAATGTCTGCCCGGTTTCGTTTTTGAAAAAAGTACATACATAGGAAGTGGACAGAAAAACATGGGCGCTGATATCCCGGACAGAGAGCGTTTCATTCATATAATGCCTGCTGATGTAATCCTTGATCAGGAAAATGGTATGGTTCTCTTCGGAAGCATTCTGCGCATCATGAAAGAATTTTTTCAGTTTCTCTTCCAGTACATGATGAAGTTCACGGAAGGTAAAGCACTGTTCCATGGTATCAGAGATATTTTCCTGCATAGATGATGCGGAGTCAGTGAGTTTGCGCTGACGGCGGGCATCCTCAAGCGTAAGAAATAATTTGTAATACAGATCTCTGACCTGATTGGGAAGCAGGGCATGATTTCTGGTAAAGTGTTTTTCTATTACTTTCAGCAGATTGTCTGCAGCAGCCTGGTCCATGGATGAGAGTGCTTCCGTAAGGGCAGCGTCGGGAGCCTGCGGATATGAGGTTTCTTGTTGGGTTGTTTCTTCAAAAATTGCGGAAGTGAGCATCGTATTTTCCGGAAAGAAAAAACTGCTCTGAAGCAGAATGACTGCAGATTCGTACGAGTGGTAAGCTTTGGAGATTCCTGTTACTGTGTCACCGGCTGCAATAAAATGTTTTCCGAGAATACTGTGGTGCTGGCTCAAAAAGTTTCCGATTTTCTGAATAAAAGACGGTGACGGAGCCGAAGTACCATAAATGAAATACACCAGATACTGCACCCGCTTTTCAACACAGATACAGTTCATGTGGTGCGGTTTCAGAAAATGGTTCAGTTCCTGACAGATACCGCTGACAGAATTCTGTGCCGGTTCCAGAGAGACATCATGTTTCACGATAAAAGCAGTGAAACAGGTTCCGCTGGTTATGGGAGGAGACATCTCACGGCTGAATTCTCTGAGCAGGGTATTATCCGCATCGTAGGGTATCGTAAGCTGAAGGGCCAGTCTGGAGGCATTTTCCATGGAATGAAGAGTTTCCGCCCTGCGGGAGTGCGCTTTCTGCAGACAGAGTGTTCTCGCTTCCGCAACGGCATCACGGATTTCCTGTGGATCGAGAGGTTTTTCAATATAGTTGACAGCTTTCAGTTTGATGGCTGCTTTGAGATATTCCTTGTCGGAATAACCGCTCATAAAAATGAATACGGTGTCCGGCAGAATCTGTTCGATCTGTTCCAGCATGGTGATGCCGTCCATTCGCGGCATGCGTACATCACACAGGATGATTTCCGGGTGAAAAAGACGGGCGGTTTCCAGTCCGTGGATCCCGTCATCTGCCTGCAGAACCTCATTAATTCCAAGGTCCTCCCAGTTTATGGAAGAGATGACACCGGTGCGTGTCAGTTCCTCATCGTCAACAATTAATAGTTTCATTCCTTTCTCCTTTGAATCCGTGCAGACCATTTAAAAATATGATTGAATAAAAATAACGGTCATCCAGTTGCTTCTCCGTTTATTTTAGCATAAATTGCCTATAAATACGAGAAAAATACTTTCATTTTTTGTGCATAAAAAAGAGAAAATTTTACCCTGATTCAAAAAATATTCCCATTTAAAAAAAAATATACCAATGCTACAATAAGGAAGAATAAAAAAGCAGTATGCAAGGGAGGAGAAAAAGCCGTGTCTGAATATGTTCTTGAGTTAAAAGGCATCACCAAGATCTTTCCGGGTGTCAAGGCACTGAACAATGTACAGTTTCAGTTAAAGCCTGGTGAAGTACATGCACTGATGGGCGAGAATGGTGCCGGCAAATCTACCTTTATCAAGGTAATCACTGGTGTACATAAGGCTGAAGAAGGCGAAATGTTTCTGTATGGACAGAAAGTGGATTTCAAGGGACCGAAAGATGCCCAGGCAGCAGGTATTGCAGCCGTTTACCAGCATCCCACATCTTATCCGCATCTGACTGTTGCAGAGAATATCTTTATGGGTCACGAGATCATTAAACATAAAATGATCCAGTGGAAAGCCATGAATGATGAAGCCAATAAGCTTCTGAAAGAATTAAATGCAGATTTTACTGCAACTGCAGAAATGGGTACCTTAAGTGTGGCACAGCAGCAGATGGTGGAAATTGCAAAAGCGCTTTCTACTCATGCAAAGATTATTATTCTGGATGAGCCGACAGCTGCACTTACCAGAAGAGAGTCGGAAGAACTGTATCGGATTGTTGATAAATTAAAAGCAGATGGAGTATCCATCATCTTCATTTCCCATCGTTTTGAGGATATGTATCGTCTGGCAAGCCGAGTTACCGTATTCCGTGATTCTCAGTATATCGGAACTTATGATGTAAACGGTATTACAAATGCAGACCTGATCAAAGCCATGGTAGGACGTGAGATCAAGGATCTGTTCCCGAAACCGGAAGTAAAACCGGGTAAGGAAATGCTTCGTGTGGAACATCTTTCCAGAACCGGTTTTTATAAAGACGTTTCTTTTGATGTTCGTGCAGGCGAGATTGTGGGTCTGACAGGACTTGTAGGTGCAGGACGTACAGAAGTTGTAGAAAGTATCTGCGGAATTACAAGAGCAGATTCCGGAAAAGTATATCTGGAAGGAGAAGAGGTCTGTATCAAACAGCCGTCTGAGGCAATGGAAAAAGGTATTATCCTTCTTCCGGAGGATCGTCAGAAGGAAGGCCTGATCATGAGCTGGGGACTGGGAAGAAATGTAACACTTCCAACCATCAGCAAATATGCAAAAAAAGGTTTCAATGATGAAAAGACAGAACGTGAACTGGCAAAGAAACTTCTGGAAGATGTAGATACCAAGGCTGTGGATATTTTCCAGCCGGCAAGCTCTCTTTCCGGCGGTAACCAGCAGAAGGTTGTAGTTGCCAAGGCACTGAGCCAGGAAATGAAAGTGGTTATCATGGATGAACCTACAAAGGGTGTTGACGTAGGTGCAAAAGCAGAAATCTATGGCATCATGGGTGAGCTGGCACTGAAAGGATATGCGATTATCCTGATTTCTTCGGAAATGCCGGAGATTCTTGGTATGTCAGACAGAATCATTGTTATGTGCAACGGCCGCAAGACCGGTGAACTTTCCCGTGAGGAAGCAACTCAGGAGAGAATTCTGGAACTGGCAATGGAAAAAGGTACGACAAACGGAAAGGGGGCTAAATAATGGAAAAGAAATCCGTTCTCAAAAAAATTACAGGCTCTCGTGAAGCCCTGCTTGCCGTTATCCTGATTATTATGTTTGCGGCAATTACGGTTGTCAGTCCTTCTTTCCTGACACCGAAATCACTGATGGATATGCTGAAAAACAATGCAGTAACCATGGTAATGTCTCTTGGTATGCTGTGTGTTATGCTGGTAGGCGGTATTGATATCTCAATTATGTCTACACTGGCGCTGTCAGGTATGTCTATTGGTATGCTTCTGAAATATGAGTATATTACCAGCCCTGTACTGGCTTTTGCAATCGCACTTCTGATCGGTACTGCATGCGGACTTGTAATAGGTCTTGTGATCTCCCGTGCAGATGTTCCGCCGATCATCGCAACGATGGGCTTCATGTATATTTACCGCGCAATGGGATATCTGGTATCCAATGGCGGTGAATGGGCAAGTGCAAAAGCACTTGGAACTTTTAAAAATTTTGCAACATCAAAACTTCTTGGCCTCAACTGTGTAATCTGGGTCATCATTCTCTGCTATGTGGTTTTCTTTGTCTTTATGAAATGGACAAGAACCGGCCGTAAGATTTATGCAGTAGGAAGCAATGCAAATGCTGCAGAGGTTTCCGGTATCAATGTAAAAAATATCAAGATGCTGGTTTATGTGATCATGGGATTTCTGGCAGGTCTCGGCGGAGCTCTTCAGGTTTCCATTTATGCATCTGCCATGCCGGATATGCAGCAGGGCGGAGAAATGGATGTCATTGCTGCCTGTGTAATCGGCGGTGTCAGCATGAGCGGCGGACGCGGTACAGTAATCGGAGCTTTGCTTGGTTCTCTGATTCTGGCTACTATCGCGAAAGCACTTCCGCTGGTTGGATTTGATGCTCTGTGGCAGAATACCATCAAAGGTATCCTGATTCTGGTCGTAGTTGTTGTAAACGTTGTCCTTCAGAGGGTAGCGGACAGAAATGCATTAAAAGGAAGGGAGATGTAATCATGGCTGGAAAATCTGGAAGAAGTATTAATAACGTGCCGGAAGCTCCCATCAAAAAGATGATTCTCAGCTGGGAAGGTATTCTGGTTGTGCTCTTTGTCCTGGTAAATATTTTCTGTGCGGTTTTTTCTGAATTTTACAATTTGAAAAGCCTGCTTCGCCAGATGCCGATTTATCTGGCAGAAGTATTCCTGATGCTTCCTATGGCATATATTCTGGTGCTGGGAGAAATTGATATTTCCGTAGGTTCTATCGTATGTCTTTCCGCAACCATGAGCTGTATTGTCTGCAATACAGGAGCACCGTTTATCGTAGTTGTCCTGACCGGTCTTGTGGTAGGTACTCTTTGCGGACTGGTAAATGGATTTATTCTGACAAGATTTGAAGAGCTTCCTCCGATGATTGTAACACTTGCAACACAGATTATCTTCCGTGGAATCGCGGAAATCGTTCTTGGAAGCGGCGGAAGTATTTCTGCAACCAATACAGATGGTTTCCGTCTGTTGGGCGGCAAAGTGGGAAGTGTTCCCTATATTCTGTTTCTGGTAGTGATCCTGTCTGTTGTTTTTGCAGTAGTTCTTGGCAAAAGCACTTTCGGACGTCGTGTATATGCGATCGGAACCAATCGTCTGACAGCTTATTATTCCGGTATTCATGTACAGAAGATTCGACTGATCATCTATACCGTGATGGGAACGATGGCTGGTCTCTGTTCTCTGTTCCTGGTGTCTACTTCTTATGGAGCAAACACAACGACAGGAAACGGATTTGAGATGGATGCCATTGCCATGGCAGTATTTGGAGGTATTTCCTCTACAGGCGGTAAAGGTAACCTGGCAGGCGGTATTATTTCCGCATTTATCATTGTCTGCCTCCGTGTAGGTCTTGGACAGAAAAATGTTCACGCGCAGGTGATTCTTCTGATTCTCGGTGTACTTCTGATTGCAGCAGTAGCACTTCCGAATATTATCGGACAGATAAAAAGAGTTGTAAAAAAATAAAAAATGTTTTATTATTAAAGAGTGATATTAAACAGTTAAAGTTGGAATAATCAGAATTCCATTATTTCAGATAGTAGCTGTATACCTGTATGGGGGTAGCAGTTGCAAATAAACTATATTCCAAGGGAGGAAAAAAACATGAACAAAAAATTAGTAAGCGCAGTTCTTTGCGGAACCATGATCCTGGGATCTGTCAGCCCTGTATTTGCAGGAACAGCAGACGGAATGAAAATCGCTCTGGTTGCAAAATCCGCTGGTAACGCATTCTTCGAAATCGCAGCAGATGCTTTCGAAGAAACTGTAACCGCTGAAGGCGGCACAGTAGAGAAAGTTTATCCGGAAGCAGCTACAGCAGACGCTCAGATCAAAGCTCTGGATAACCTGATTTCTCAGGATTTCGATGCAATCTGCATCTCTGCAAATGACGTAAACGCTCTTCAGGCAAAACTGGAAGAAGCTATGGATGAAGGAATCAAAGTTTCCTGTTTTGACTCTGCTCCGAACAAAGACAGCCGTCAGGTATTTGTAAACCAGGCTGGTACAGTTGCTGTAGGACAGGCTCTGATGGACGCTGTTCTTGATATCGCAGGCGGCGAAGGTCAGTGGGCAATTCTTTCCGCTACTTCTCAGGCAGCAAACCAGAACGCATGGATCGATGCTATGAAGAAAATCATGGAAGAAGACGAGAAATACAGCAAACTGGAACTTGTAGAAGTTGCATATGGTGATGACGAACCACAGAAATCCACAGACCAGACAGCAGCTCTTCTTGAGAAATATCCGGATCTGAAAGTAATCTGTGCTCCGACAACTGTTGGTATCGCAGCAGCTGCTAAATACCTTCAGGATAACGAATCTGCATGCAAACTGACCGGTCTTGGACTTCCATCCGAAATGATCGAGTACACAGGCGCTGACGATGCTCATTCCTGCCCGTACTTCTATCTGTGGGATATGGTTGGTCTTGGAAATCTGAGCGCATACTCTACAATCGCTCTGATCAACGGCGACATCACAGGTGCTCTGGATGAAACCTTCACAGCTGGTGATATGGGTGAATACACCATCACAGAAGCTGATGACGGCGGTACAGAAATCGTTCTTGGTCTGCCTCTGCAGTTCAATTCCGATAACATCGAAGAAATGGCTAAACTGTACTAAGATTCAGTCTGATACGGTTAAAGGTAATAATTTCAGGAGCGGAACCTTCATGGTTCCGCTCTTTTCTCATGTAAAGTTTTTTACAAAGAAGAAAATAATTGTCAGATATGTTTTGACAAACAGAAATTTATTTTGTCATGCAGGCATGTTATAATAAATACATATGGTGCTTATGGGAGCACGAAGTACGTAACAGCCAACTTTTCATGATTCGTGATGTATGTGAAAGCAGACATTGTGTTTGGTTTTATAGGAAATATCAGGCAGGAGAAAGAGTATGCAGCAGGCTTTATTGGATCATCTCAGGAAAATTACAGAAGAAGAGCGACGTATTCTGGATGGTGTGGGAGAAGTGGATAAAGATCTTTACACATCAGGAAAGGATTTTACGGTAGACAGCGGTAAGATGCTGGAGGAAGGAAAACTGATAGCAGTCCGGACGCATACCCGGTTTGTGCATTTTCCTGTGCACAGGCATAACTTTATTGAAGTTCTTTATGTCTGTGAAGGGCATCTGACAAATATCATTGACGGGAAGCAGGTGGTGGTCCGGAAGGGGGAACTGTTGTTTCTCAATCAGTTTACCAGGCATGAAATTCTTCCGGCAGGAGAGAATGATATTGCTATCAATTTTATGGTGCTTCCGGAATTCTTTGATGTGGCATACAGTATGGCGGGCAGCAACAATGTTCTTGCGGACTTTCTGGTAAATGTGCTGAGACAGGATGAGGAACGGGGAGAATACCTGCATTTCAAAGTATCGGAGGTTCTTCAGATCCAAAATCTTCTGGAAAACATCATCTATTCCCTGGTAACAGGTCAGGGAGACCAGAGCCGCATTCATCAGACGACAATGGGATTGATTTTTCTATATCTTCTGGATTCCGTGCAGTATGTGGAAATGCGTGTTCCCAATCAGTATGAAAATATGATCACCATGACTACCCTGGACTATATTGAGCAGCAGTACAGGACGGCAACGCTTACAGAATTGTGTGAGAAGCTGCATCTTCCCATGCACATGCTCAGCAAAATGATCAAGAAGTCTACCGGCTTTAATTTCAAGGAACTGCTGCAGCGCAAACGCCTGAATAAAGCAGCGGAACTGATCTGTGACACGGATCTGCCTATCAATGATATTATTGCTGCGGTAGGATATGAAAATAACAGTTATTTTCACCGGGTATTCAAAGGACATTATCACATGACACCCCGTGCCTTCCGTGTCCGGAATACGGAAAAAGTGCAGGTGAGATTATAACAGAAAAGTCCCCTTTTGCGGCATACACGCAAAAGGGGACTTTTCTCATAGGAAAATGCTTCGGGCAGGATCATACTGCGATGGAGAAGAATTATATTGCCAAAATAATCCGCCGCAGGCGGAGAAGCCTGCAGAATCGGATTCTTTCATAGTTTTTATTTTAATCATTGGAGAGTGGAGTACAGATTCTCCAGAAATTGATTCGCGCTGCAAGATATGCGAAGAATGCGCGGAAGCTTTCAAAATTTCTTATGTTTGATTCATTGGTTTTTAGAATAAAAACTGTACGTATTGTATCATAGTTTTGAATTATTTTAAATATTCTAAATTGCACAAAAATTCAGCACCATATTTGTACAAATAATTCGAACGTTCGAAGAAAACATCAAATATCATGAAATTTTCCGATTTTATTTTTGATATTCTGCATTTCATTATCCATTTCAATGACCGCAGCTGCACACTGCATCAGTTCTTTACTGATTTCCTCGTAGCCTTCCATCTGTTCAATTCCTTTTTTGTAGCGAAGCTGATGTTCCAGTGTTGCCCAGAAGTCCATACCGTTGGTGCGGATCTGAATTTCCACCTTCATAGGCGTTTTGCCTTTGGAGAAGAATACAGGAATCTCAATGATCATGTGATAGCTGCGGTATCCGTTGGGTTTTGGATTTTTGATGTAATCTTTGACCTGAAGTACCGTGATATCGTCCTGGCTGGACAAAAGATCCGCGATGGTATAAATATCATCAACAAAAGCGCATATAACACGGATGCCGGCAACATCATGAAGCTGTTCTACAATATTTTCCGGAGTAAATGTACAGCCAAGTTTCTGAAGCTTGCGGTAAATACTCTCCGGTTTCTTGATACGGGTTTTGATAAAAGAAATCGGATTACGCTGATTTTCTACTGAGAACTCATCGTCCAGGACTTCGAGTTTGGTGCGTACTTCGCGGATGGCACAGCGGTACATCATCATCAGATCATTGAATTTGGCCGTGTTGTTGATAAATTTCTGAGGATCTGAGGTGTCAAGCCACGGTTTGGTATCTTTTGTTTCCATGTGTTTCGTCCTCCTTGTGGGGATTGTGTGCTCGATTGTGTTTAAAAATTCATTCCCGTCATCTGCACGTCCCACAAATGGTGACGCGCATCTGTCGGAAAGCCTCTTGATTGTTTCATTATAAACCATATAAAGAAAATTATCAATTTCCTATTGTAAATCTTTTTACCGGAGGTTATGATAAAGTTAAAGTTCATTGAAAATATCCTGCAGGATGTTTTATACATGAGCGTGAAAGGGGAGTAGTCGCATGCGTATTGTTACGTTAATGGAAAACACGGCTGTATCAGAGGAATATGTCTGCAGCCACGGACTGAGCCTTTACATTGAGACAAGAAGTCACAGAATCCTGTTTGATATGGGACAGGATGGAAGATTTCTGCAGAATGCACAGAAGCTGGGAATTGATATCGGAAGCGTGGATGTGGCGATTCTTTCTCACGGCCATTATGACCATGGAGGCGGTATCCGTGCCTTTCTGGAGGCAAATTCCCAGGCGGATATACATATTCAGAAAAAAGCGCTGGGGGAATTCTATGCACATGATCCGGATGGGACGAACCGTTATATCGGATTGCCTCCGGAGTGGAGCAATCATCCCAGAGTGATCACACACACAGGAGATTATAAGCTGGATGCAGGGATTCAGATTTTTGCAGGGGTTACGGGCAGAGAATGCTATTCTCCGGCAAATGACCGTCTTTTTGTATCCATGAACGGACATCAGATTCAGGATCTTTTTATGCATGAGCAGAACCTGCTTTTAAAGGAGGGCGACAAGATGGTGCTGGTTGCTGGCTGTGCGCATAATGGAATGGTGAATATCCTGAAAAAAGCTTCCATGTTCGCTCCTGCAGGGATTGATTATGCCATTGGCGGAATGCATCTGATGAATGCTTATCCGGACAGGAATAAGCAGCAGATGTTCTGCCGGAGTATGGCAGAGAAGCTTCAGGAGAATTCGTGTCAGTATTATACCTGCCACTGTACAGGAACGGAATCCTATCAGATGCTGAAAGAGGCCATGGGAACACAGATTCATTATCTTTCCGCGGGCAGCATTCTGGAGATTTCCTAGAAGATTCAGAGTCTGAGAAAGACAACTGATGAAAACGACAACTGATGAAAACAGCTGCCGGATGTGCGGACTGTCCGGGATTTATGACCTGTGCACCGGCAGCATTTTATACAGTGTTTTGTATTAAATGAGGAACAAACGGTATTTTTATACACGTTTTTGAAAAAAAAGATTGCATTTGTCACTTTATTCGTGTAATATAGTAAAATATTAGAGAATAACGAAGATAATAGCACCGATTACGAAGACGAATCGCAAGAGGTGTTTTTTTGTATCAAGGGGAGAACAGAGGACTTTCGAGTAATACAAAAAGCTTTCAGAGCAGAATTCTGTCTTTCTGGATAAATGACGGAGGAGGAGAAATTATGATTGAAAATGAAATGATGAACATTGACGAGATGGGTGAACTGAAACGTCCGATGCAGGAACTTCAGGATGAATTAATGAGGAATCACCGAATTGATCCGAATCTCTATATCGAATATGATGTAAAGAGAGGTCTCCGTGACTCTGCAGGTAAGGGTGTTCTTACTGGTCTGACGGAAGTATCGGATGTGACAGCTTATGACCTGATCAATGGACGTAAGATTCCGGCAGAAGGAAGTCTTTATTATCAGGGATACAATGTTTATGATCTGGTCGACGGACTGAAAGACAGGAAATTCGGATTTGAGGAAACCATTTATCTTCTTTTGTTCGGAAAACTTCCAGGTGAAGAGGAACTGAAGCAGTTTGTCGATGTCATGTTTGAACTGGAAACACTGAGCGGACGTTTTGTACGTGATGTAGTTATGAAGGCCTCCAATGCCAATATCATGAATTCCATGCAGCGCTGTATTCTGACATTGTACACCTATGATTCCGATCCGGAAGATATTTCTGCAGGCAATGTGCTTCGTCAGTGTCTGGAACTGATTGCCAAGCTTCCGCTGATTGCTGTGTATTCTTATCATTCCTACCGCCATTTCCGCAAGGATGAGACTTTATTTATCCGTAATCCCGAGAAGGGACTTTCCATGGCGGAAAACATTCTTCTGATGCTTCGCCCGGATGGCAAGTATACAGAGCTGGAAGCCAAGGTTCTGGATATCGCACTGGTGCTTCATGCAGAGCATGGCGGCGGTAACAACTCTACCTTTACCACCCATGTTGTGACGTCTTCAGGAACAGATACCTATTCCTCTGTGGCAGCTTCGATTGGTTCTCTGAAAGGTCCGCGTCACGGCGGTGCCAATCTGAAGGTACAGGATATGTTTGATGACATCAAAGCTCATGTGGAAGACTGGACGGATGAGGCAGCAGTGGAGGAGTATCTCCATAAGATCCTGAATAAAGAAGCCTTTGACCATACCGGTCTGATCTATGGTATGGGACATGCTGTTTATACTCTTTCTGACCCGCGTGAAGTGATTCTGAAGCGTTTTGCCAAGAAACTTGCAGAGGAGAAGGGAATGATGGAGGAATTTGCCCTGTATGAGCTTGTAGAGCGCCTTGCTGGCAGACTGATTATGGAACAGCGCAAACTGTTTAAGAATGTCTGTGCGAATGTGGACTTTTACAGTGGATTTGTTTATACGATGCTTGGTATTCCGAAGGAACTGTTTACCCCGATTTTTGCGATTGCACGTATTCCGGGCTGGAGCGCGCACCGTCTGGAAGAACTGCTGAATGCAAGCAAGATTATCCGTCCTGCATATAAATATGTGGGCCATCATGAAGAGTTTATTCCGATTGAAGAACGCTGAAATGGATTTCATATAATTACAGCCCATTTTGTCAGTTTTGTGAAATAGAAAAGGGGTAGTTTGCGCTTTTTTGAGATGCACTTTCAGAAAAATATCCAGCGCCATCTGACCAGTTATTTATTTTCTGATGGATTAGACAAATTTTATTTATATCATAGGAATGTGTTTTGTATTTCCCTGTGAAAAAAGCCGAAGCAGATGATATGCAGCCTTTTACTGTATGTTTGGTAAAGAGGCTGCCTGTCACCTGTTTCGGCTTTTTGCTGTGTCAAAATAAGGAGGCTTGCGAAAAAATGATATTTTCACAAGACCCCTGACAGTATCCTGTAAGATTTTTTGAGGAAATTTGTATGTAAAGTATGTGTTTCTGTACGGTCTGTTATCAGATTCCGCTGACACGGATGGCTTTGATCACTTCTTGGATCTTTTCCGGAGGGAGTACCAGTGCGAAGCGGACATAACCTTCTCCGTGAGGACCGAAACTTGCTCCTGGTGTGACGATGACGCCTGCTTTTTCCATAAGTTCCATGCAGAATTCCATGCTGTCTGTGCGTCCGCCGGGGATTTTGGCCCATACAAACATGGTGCCTTTGCCGTTGGGGAGTTCCCATCCAATGCTGCGAAGACCGTCACAGAGGGCATCACGGCGTTTTTCGTAGTCCTGGCATTGGTCCTTTACACTTTCCAGAGGTCCGTTTAATGCGGCAATGGCAGCCTTCTGGATAGGCAGGAACATGCCGAAATCAATCTGGCTGCGAAGTTTGCGAAGAGCAGCGATCACGTCAGGTCTTCCGACAAGAAAACTGATTCTTGCACCGGTCACATTAAATGATTTGGAGAGACTGAAAAATTCTACACCAACTTCCCGTGCTCCGGGAGTGGAAAGAAAACTTCCGCCGTATGCGTCGTCAAAAATAATATCACTGTAAGCATTGTCATGAATGATCAGGATATCATATTTCTTTGCAAACGCAACAATTTCTTCGTAGAGTCCTGGTGACGCAATGCTTCCTACCGGGTTGGAAGGCAGGGAGACGATCATGTATTTGGCTTTCCGGGCAACGTCTTCCGGAATGTCTTCTACATAGGGAAGAAAGTCATGTTCTGCAGTCAGCGGGTAATAATAGGGAACGGCACCGCCCAGCAGACTTCCGGCAGCAAATACCGGATAGCAGGGATCAGGAAGAAGTACGGTGTCGCCCTCGTCACAGAGCGTCATTCCAAGGTGTCCCATTCCCTCCTGGCTGCCGTATACAGACATGACCATATCCGGGGTAATTTCCACCTGGAAACGTTTCCGGTAATAGCTGCAGACGGCGTCCAGAAGCTCCGGAAGATCGCGGAGACTGTATCTCCAGTTGGCATCATCTGAAGCTGCTTCAATCAGCGCCTTTTTGATATGTTCCGGCGTGGTGAAATCCGGTGTTCCCACGCTCATGTTATAAATTTTTCTGCCCTGGGCTTCCAGTTCCAGTCGCCGGTTATTCAGGGCTGCAAAAATTTCATTTCCAAACAAATCCAGTCTTTTGGAAAATTGCATCGTATGTATCCTTCTTTCTACTTTTTATGGAAATATCTGCCTGCACAGACATTACTTATGATGAGCCAGTGATGAGCCAGAGCGTGCAGATGACGGAAATGAATGTTCAGACACGCTCTAAATCAGAGTCAGTCTTTATTCTAACATTTCAGGGGCTGGAAAACAAGGAAATTTTCGCAACCTGGTATCAGGGTAAAATTATCGAAATCTGGCATCAGGAGTAAAATTTTTTTGGGGGATTTTTCTGGTCAGAATCGTAGGATTTTCAGGTTTGGAATTTGGGGCTTGCAATTCCCGGATGATTTGTTATAATGAGGAATGAAAAACGGGGTGCTCATAGAAATGGGCTGAGAGAAAGCGGAAGCTTTTAACCCATAACCTGATTTGGATAATGCCAACGTAGGGAAACAGTAAGCGGAGTTGTTGCGCAGAATACCTTAATTGGTGTTTGGCGCATTTTTTACGCTTTCGAGCGGCAAATTGGGGGCACCACCTTGGGCCGCTATAGGAAAAATGATGCGGAGAATTCTGCATTCATAATCGCCGGATGACCGGTGAAGGCGCTGAAATATAAGGAAAAGAGGAAAAAATTATGAAGAACTCAAACACAAAGAAAATCGCACTGACTGCAATTTTTGCAGCAATCGCAGTCGTTGGATCTACATTTTCCATTCCTGTATTCGGCTCCAAATGCGCGCCGGTGCAGCATCTGGTGAATGTACTCTGCGGCATTTTGCTGGGACCATGGTGGGCACTTGCAGCAGCATTTATTGCCAGTCTGATCCGGAATCTTCTGGGACTGGGAACACTCCTTGCATTTCCGGGCAGTATGTGCGGTGCCTTTCTTGCAGGATTTCTGTACAGAAAGATGAAAGCGCTTCCGGCCGCTTATGTGGGAGAAGTATTTGGAACAGCAATTATCGGAGGAATGCTTTCCTATCCGATTTCTGCATTTATTCTTGGAAATGAGAGTGCAGCATTATTTACTTTTGTGGTACCGTTTCTGATCAGTACAGTGGGCGGTACACTGATTGCGGTCGTGATTACCTTAGCCCTTAAAAATGTGGGTGTACTGGAAAATATGAAAGCACAACTGAACTCATAACGTGCATCAGAAGAGGAAAGGATGGGGAAGACATGGCGGAGCTTACGTCGGAAAAAATATGTGATTTCTGGACAGCAATACAGGAAGAACGGCCTGTGATCCACTGTATCACCAACATGGTCACAGTCAACGATTGTGCGAATATCCTTCTGGCAGCGGGAGCATCGCCTGTTATGGCCCATCATCCTCTGGAAGCGGCAGAAGTGACAGAGGGCTGCCGGGCGCTGGTGTGCAATCTGGGTGCCACGGAATCCTTTGATGCCATGCTTGCAGCTGCAGAGAGAGCCGTAGAAATCGGTCATCCTGTGGTGCTTGATCCGGTAGGAGTATCTGGTTCCTCTTATCGAAGAAGTCTTTGCTTTGAACTGATGAATCATGCAAACCCCTCTGTGATACGGGGGAATCTTTCGGAAATCAGGGCACTTGTTACCGGCAGTCGTACAGCAGCCGGGGTAGATGCGGCAATGGAGGACCGGATTCAGGAAGGAGTTCCTGAGAATACCATGCAGGTGGTACGGACACTTGCACAAAACCGCGGAACGATTGTGATTGCTTCCGGAGAAACGGATGTGATATCCGATGGAGAAACGGTTTATACTGTACATAATGGAAGCAGGATGATGTCCAGGATCACCGGTTCCGGATGTATGGCTTCTTCTCTTCTTGGAGCATTCCTGAGTATAGAGAGTTCTCTGGAATCCGCCGCGGCTGCCTGTACGGTCATGGGAATCTGTGGGGAGATTGCCCGGAGGAGAACAAGGGAATTGAGAGCCGGAACAGGTACTTACCGTACAGAACTGATCGATGCGGTATCCCTTTTGAAAAGGGCGCAGATTAAAGAAATGATGCGTGTGGGACAAATACGAAAAAAATGATTTATAAAGTGTATAACGTACCAGAGCGTGTTTGAAAAGTCGGAAAGCAACTTTCAAACACGCTCTGGACAAAAGAAGGATTTTCGGAGTAAACAGGTTCCGAAAATCCTTCTTTTTATATCGTAATAAAATAATGGGACTGTGAAAGCGTTGCTTTATTGGAGCTGTTTTTCCGCCCTGAAGAAAGCGTTGCTTTATTGGAGCTGTTTTTCCGCCCTGAAGAAAGCGTTGCTTTATTGAAGATGTTTTTCCGCTTTGAAGAAAGCTTTTGTTTCTTTTGCAACCACTCCGCTTAATGCAAACAATGCGATCATGTTCGGGAGTGCCATCAGACCATTGAAGATATCAGCAATCGTCCAGACAGCACTGACTGTCATATATGGTCCGATAAATACGGCAAGAATATAGATCCAGCGGTAAGCCATAACCGGTTTCTGATTTCCGCCTGTGAGATATTCCAGGCAGCGTTCGCTGTAGTAATCCCATCCGAGAATGGTAGTAAAAGCAAAAAATACAAGACAGATCATCAGAATAAAGCTGGAGATCTGAGGCGGGATCGGAAGACCATTCTGGAATGCATAGGTGGTAACCTGAACGCCTTCCAGACCTTCTACCTGCCATGCGCCGGTAAGGACAATGGAAAGACCGGTAAGTGTACAGATGATAATGGTATCAATAAAAGTTCCGGTCATGCTGACCAGACCCTGACGTACCGGCTCTTTTGTCTGAGCGGCAGCAGCAGCGATCGGAGCACTTCCGAGGCCAGCTTCATTGGAAAAGATACCTCTTGCAACACCTTTCTGCATGGAAACAATCATGGTTCCCACAACGCCGCCGGTCACTGCAGAAGGATTGAACGCACCTTTTACGATAGCTGTAACGGCTTCCGGAACAGCGGTGATGTTGAAAAGAATCAGGGCAATACTGAAAATAAAATAGATCACTGCCATAAATGGTACAACAACCTGGCTGACGCTGGCGATACGTTTGATTCCGCCAATGAGAACGGCTGCAACACAAAATGCCAGGATCAGGGAGGAAATCACAACTGCCCAGGAATATTCTCCAAGGAACGGGATGGTAATACAGTTGGATTTGGTCGGATCAAAGAAATTCTGTACAGCACTGGCAATTCCATTTACCTGGCTGAAAGTACCGATACCAAACAGACCGACACAGACACCGAAAAATGCAAACATTTTTGCCAGCCATTTCCAGTTTTTGCCCATACCCTGTTCTATGTAATAGAAAGGACCACCAAGGCTGTGATTGTTCTCATCAATGACTCTGTATTTGACTGCGAGCAGGCCTTCTGCGTATTTGGTAGCCATACCGAAGAAAGCAGCGACAATCATCCAGAACAAAGCGCCGGGGCCTCCGGCACAGACAGCAGTTGCCACACCGACAATATTGCCGGTACCGATGGTAGCACTTAAAGCCGTGCAGAGTGCGGCAAAACTTGAGATTTCACCCTTACCGTCATTTTCATTCTGAAACATCCATTTCAGTGCGAGCGGCAGACGGCGAACCTGAAGCAGACCAAGTCTGAGGGTCAGAAGAATACCGCCAGACAGGATCAGTACCATCAGGGGCACTCCCCATACCAGGTCATCAATGGTAGTTAAGAGTTGATTGATTGAGTTCCACATAAGATTTCTCCTTTTTCATAGAAATAGCAGCGGTTCTGAAGAAATCGGGACGAAAGCAATTTTCAAACATGCTCCAGGGGGATTTGCGGTGATATTTCTGTATCATGGAAAAAGAAAATACTGATTCTTCCCTATGATAGGAAACATGGGAAGAGGAAATGCAGAGTCTTCCGCATGATAGGAAACATGGGAAGAGGAAATGCAGAGTCTTCCGCATGATAGAACACATGGGAAGAGGAAATGCAGAGTCTTCCGCATGATAGGAAACATGGGAAGAGAAAATGCAGAGTCTTCCGCATGATAGAACATATTGGAAGAGAAAATGCAAAATCTTCCGCATGATAGGAAACATGGGAAGAAAGAATGCAGAGCATTTCTTCATGATACAAAATATGAGAAACGAAAACACAGAGTATTTCCCGGTAAAGCAAATATGAGAAAAAATACAAAGCATTTTCCATGACACAAAAAAAGAGCCCATCTGGCTCTCTACGCAAAAAAAGAATGCAAAGAATAGCATTCCTCTGTCCTTTTGCCTGAGAGATTCAAACATAAATTCACTTATGCCTGTTGCACCTTCGGCCCCCGGAAATCCGGGTGTCTCCAGAGATACGATCCATTTACAGTTTTCACCCTGAATGGGGCACCTGAGAGTGTTATTCCTTCGGTGGGCGCAACGCCGCTTTCCTGTAGACTTCATTTCGTAATTGCTGTTGCACTAGCAACTATACCGCAAAAGAGAGCGCTCGTCAAGAGGGAATTATAAAATGCTTTAACGGAGAGTATTGTTTTATGTCTGGCATAAGAGCTTCTTAAAAAATTGACAGGAAACGTTCTTTTTGGTCCGCAAGATGGGATTTTTAAGAGATTCATACAGAGTATTCTTTTATATTTGGCAGAGGATATTCTTTAGACAGATTGACGACACGCACAAAGAATAAAAGAAAAGATTGTCGAAAATGACGATTTACAAATGAAAAAGCCTGATATATAATGTGCGTGAAAAGTGAAAACGATATCATATTTCGTAGCTAAAATATGAAATCTAGGAAAGGATGGTTTTAGAAATGCAGCAGGTATATGTAAAATTCAATAACGTAGAACAAGTGACCAACTTTATCAATATTATCGACAAAATCGATATCAATTTCGATCTGGGAATGGGAAACCGCACAGTGGATGCCAAATCTGTCATAGGTGTATTCGGACTGGACCTGACAAAACCGCAGTTGCTCCGTTATGATTCTGATGATCATCGGATCATGGAAAAAATCACTCCATTCCTTGCGGCAGCAGAATAAAGCATTTTGCAGCAGAAATAATCGTATGAAGCATATAAAATGGAAAAAATCCGTTGGATAAAGGTAATGAAGTTGCCATAAGGGCTGTGTACTGAGTATGGTTCGGTATGCGGCTTTTATTTTATCATAGGAAAGTGCTTTGCCTTTTTCTATGATGAGTTTCTAAAAACTTTATCAGAGAATTGATTCTGGGATATTACAAATGTTTGGATATTTTCATATTATGTTTTGCTGAATATTGAATGGTATATTTGAAAAAGCTGTGCTAAAATTTAAAAAAATGGTAAAGGGTGAATTTTGTGGCGACAAGTATGACCGAGGGGCGCCCTCTGAAACTGATTTTACAGTTTGCGGCGCCCCTTTTGATTGGAAATCTTCTGCAGCAGACCTATAATATCATTGATTCTGCGATTGTAGGACGGGTTCTGGGCACGGAGGCACTGGCAGGTGTGGGAGCATCCAGCAGTGTACAGTTTCTGGTGCTGGGGTTTTGCATGGGAAGCTGTGCGGGCTTCGGTGTGCCGGTGGCAAAATATTTCGGTGCAGGGAAACATGACCATATGAGGGATTATGTATTTAATGGAGCTGTGATGAC
Source organism: Blautia sp. HCP3S3_G3 (assembly GCF_052063365.1). Classification (NCBI taxonomy): domain Bacteria; kingdom Bacillati; phylum Bacillota; class Clostridia; order Lachnospirales; family Lachnospiraceae; genus Blautia; species Blautia sp. HCP3S3_G3. Next base: position 49,515 of record NZ_JBQHXR010000018.1, read on the forward strand.
AGGAATACTGGCTGCCGTGGTCACGGTGCTTTGTACATTTTTGTGTCCATGGATTTTACATCTTCTGTCCGTACCACAGGATATTTATCAAAATGCCTACCAGTATCTGGTGATCATATTTCTGGGAATTCCGTTTACTTTGCTGTATAATTACCTTTCCAGTATTCTGCGGTCAATCGGAGACAGCAGAACACCGTTTGTATTTCTGATGATTTCCACAGTTTTAAATATTTTTCTGGATTTGTTGTGCATTATGGTATTGAAATGGGGATGTGCCGGAGCGGCCGTTGCAACGATTACCGCACAGGCAATAAGCGGACTTCTTTGTCTGTGTTTTATTATGAGGCGTGTGGAAGTGCTGCGGCTTTCCCGTGAGAACTGTCATATTCGTAAGGAAGTAGCAGGAGAGCTGGCTCTGATGGGCTTTCCCATGGGACTTCAGTTTTCTATTACGGCAATCGGCAGCATGGTAATGCAGGCTGCAAACAACAGTCTGGGAAGTGTCTGTGTGTCGGGTTTTACAGCAGGAATGAGAATCAAGCAGTTTACCATGTGTCCTTTTGAAGCGCTTGGAACAGCGATTTCGGTATACTGCGGACAGAATCTGGGTGCCGGGAAACCGGATCGAATCCGCAAGGGAATTTATGAGGGGCTGGTGATGGCAGTCGGATATGGAATTATTGCAGGTTTGATTCTGATTTCCTTTGGAAGACCGCTTTCTATGCTTTTTGTAAGCAGGGAGGCTGTAGATGTGCTAGATGCTTCCGGCAAATATCTGCGTTATCTGGGATTTTTCTACTGGGCACTGGGAATTTTGAATGTATGCCGGTTTTCCACGCAGGGGCTTGGTTATTCCGGAAGGTCGGTTTTCTCCGGCGTAACAGAAATGTTTGCCAGAAGTATTGTAGGTATTGTGTTTGTACGGTATTTTGGTTACACGGCTATTTGTGCAGCTGATCCGGCTGCCTGGGTATCGGCATGCTTTTATATCGTGCCCACCTGCTTTTTCTGCCTGAAAAAATCTTCGGAGAGATGGAACGCTCCGTAATGATCATTTAAGATGAATGATGGAACTCTCTGTAATTATCACTCAAGATGAAAGATGTATTATTTAGCAGCGATCCTTTAAGATGAATAAGTCTCGGAAAGGTTAGACTATCCGGGACTTATATAGCTTCTAAATATTCCAAAATTAATTAAAGTTTTCCGATGCCGAATTCTTACTGTGATACAAGAGGATTGGCATTGATTTATTATATTTGGGAATTTACGATGTATTTGAAGAATTTTACACGGAATAAAACATCACGAAAATTCTTTATAATGATTCATTTTGAACTGTCAAAACATCTTGATTGACTAAAGAGTGCTTTAGTTAATTACAGAGGGTTTTAATGAATTAGACGTTAGTTCTGTATTAATCCGTGGGGATTTTTTGCGTTTGGTTGTGCTATGGTTTTCACCGGAACTTCCGTTCAGGGCGAAACTCTGTGAGGG
>NZ_JBQHXR010000019.1:0-50696 GCF_052063365.1 Blautia sp. HCP3S3_G3
GATAACTACTAGCTATCTCTCGTTTTTACTGTTTTTGGTTCATCGAACCGTTCTTTTGAATGTAAAGAATTTTCGAGAATCGTATGTGTTTCACTGTTTAGTTATCAAGGTTTTCTGTCTTGCGACAGCTTCTAAATGTTACCACATCTTTCGATGTTTGTCAACATCTTTTTTTATTTTTTTCAAGTTTTTCCAAACTCGAAACGGAGAAGGAGGGATTTGAACCCTCGCGCCGCTATTAACGACCTACTCCCTTTCCAGGGGAGCCCCTTCGGCCAGCTTGGGTACTTCTCCAAATTGCCCTACTTACGCAGTTTTGTTTCATTCGTTTTCGCGAACTCAACAGCACTTATTGTAAATCATACATTTTCTTTTGTCAAGCACTTTTTTTGATTTTTTTCAATCTTTTTTCGTACCAGACAAACGGAGAGAGTGGGATTCGAACCCACGCGCCCTTGCGGACAAACGGTTTTCAAGACCGCCTCGTTATGACCACTTCGATATCTCTCCAGATGCGTCTTAAATGTCGCCAAAAAAGCGCATCACTGTCAGTGCAAGAAATATTCTACCATCATTTTTTTGTCATGTCAACAAGATTTTTTCTTTTTTTATATATTTTTCTTTTCAAACACACTCTATTCTAAAAACTATTCCAAAAAGGATTCTGCGACGACAAGATCCTCGGGTGTTGTAATCTTTATATTCTGATAAGAGCCTTCTGCCAGTCTGACACGGACCCCCGTTTCCTGTTCAACAACCATGGCATCGTCTGTAATGGCAGACATATCTTTTTTCCGGATACTTTCATGCGCATCACGAATCAGTCTGTAAGAAAAAATCTGCGGCGTCTGTATCGTCCACACATTTTTCCTGTCCGGTGTTTCTTTTACAAATCCATCCTCATCCGCAATTTTAACGGTATCTTTGGATGGCATTCCAATTACGCAGGCACCAGTTTCCTGCACTCCTGTCAGTCCCCGCTCCAGAATTTCTTCTGATATAAACGGTCTTGCTCCGTCATGGATAAAAACATATTCACATTCTCCACACGCGAGAAGTCCCGCATACACTGAATCATATCGTTCTTTTCCGCCGGCAATGATACCTGTCACTTTGGAAAATCCATATTTTTTAACAATTTCACTTCTGCAATAGGAAACTGCATTTTCTGATGTCACAAGAACAATTTCCCCAATCAGCGGGCTGTCCTGAAAGCATTTCAGAGAATAATAAAGAACCGGATACCCTTTTATCTCCAGAAACTGTTTCTGTATACTGCTGTTCATCCGTTTTCCCTGTCCGGCAGCCAGGACGATCGCCGTACATTTTTTATCTGCCATAGTTTTATCTCCGTTTATCGTTCACCCAATTTCAGATTTGGAACCGCATTCAGATCCCATCCATGCCGGGTACCCTTGATAAATTCATAATAGGCCGCCACGCCGATCATTGCCGCATTATCTGTACAGAAAATCGGTGACGGATGATAAAAATAATATTTCCGTTTCTCACATGCGTTTTTCATAGCTTCCCGAAGTGTTCCGTTCGATGCCACTCCGCCCGCAATTGCAATTTTATTCATTCTGTAATCCTTCGCAGCCATCATCGTATGCTCTACCAGCACATCCACAACCGCTTTCTGGAAAGAGGCAGCCAGATCAGCACGATTCACTTCTTCCCCTTTCATCTTCGCGTTATTCAGGTAATTCAGCACCGCAGACTTCACGCCGCTGAAACTGAAATCATAAGGACAGTCTCCAATCTTTGCCCGTGGAAACTCAATGGCATCCGGATTTCCTTCTTTTGATAATTTATCAATTTTCGGTCCACCGGGATAACCAAGACCAATGGCTCTGGCTACTTTATCAAAAGCCTCCCCCGCAGCATCGTCCCGTGTACGCCCGAGGATTTCAAATTCTCCGTAATCTTTTACAATTACAAGATGTGTATGTCCTCCGGAAACGATCAGACACAAAAACGGAGGTTCCAGATCCGGATTCTCTATATAATTGGCAGATACATGCCCTTCAATATGATGCACACCAACCAGAGGCAGTTTCTTCGCGTATGCAATTGCCTTTGCCTCAGCAACGCCTACAAGAAGCGCCCCTACCAGTCCCGGGCCATAGGTAACTCCGATCGCATCCAGATCATCCAGAGTTACTCCGGCCGTATCCAGTGCTTCCTCGATTACCTGATTAATCTTTTCAATATGTTTGCGCGACGCAATTTCCGGCACAACTCCTCCATATAACTTATGGAGCTCTATCTGAGATGAAATCACATTTGACAAAATCGTCCTTCCATTTTTGACAACAGAAGCAGCTGTTTCATCACAGGAACTCTCAATTGCCAGAATCAAAGTATCCTTCATGTCCGTATCACTCCTCTTCAAAATTCAATTCCACACTCTTTCCGTCTTTTCCGGCATATGCATCAGGAAAAATACTTCTCACACTTTCCATATAGTCATCCGGTCTGATCAGGGAGGGGCTGTAATGCGTAAGCCACATTTCACGCACACCGGCATCCCTCGCAAGTACTGCCGCCTCTTTGAATGTCATATGCTTATAGCCTTTGGCCTTGTCAGCCTTATCCTCTTCTCCATACATTCCTTCACAGATAAAAAGGTCAGACCCTGCTGCGTTGCGAAGAATGGATTCTGTCGGTCTGGTGTCTGTCGAATAAGTGAGTTTGATTCCTTTTCGCTGAGGCCCCAGCACCATATCCGGAGTGTAGACCCGTCCGTCTTCTTCCACTGTCTCTCCTTTCTGCAGCGGGTTCCAGAATTTCAGCGGAATTTCCTGTTCTCTTGCTCTTTCCGGTGAAAATTTCCCTTTGCGCAGAATTTCCAGCGTATATCCATAGCAAAGTACATTGTGATTCACTTTAAACGCTGTAATACGGTAGCCATTCAGTTCCAGAACTTCTTCCGGCTTTGTAATTTCGATAAACTTCAGTTCAAAAGGCAGTTCCGGTGCAATAATACGCAGGGCATTCACCACACGTTCCAGACCTTTTGGTCCCACAAGTGTCAGAGGTTCTGTCCGGTCCGCGTTTCCCATAGAAAGCAGAAGCCCTGGCAGTCCGCTGATATGATCTCCATGATAATGTGTAAAGCAGATCACATCAATCGGCTTAAATGTCCAGCCTTTTTCCCGGATTGCAACCTGTGTTCCTTCTCCGCAGTCAATCAGAAGACTGCTTCCATTGTATCGGGTCATCAATGCCGTCAGCCATCTTCTTGGCAAAGGCATCATGCCCCCTGTTCCCAACAAACAAACATCTAACATACGATTCTGATTCCTCCTGATAGCCTTTTTACTGCGGATGTCTGGTCATAAGAAGCGCATCTTCCACAGGATCCGTATAATAATTCCTGCGAATCCCATCTCTGGCAAATCCATTTCGTTCATACAGACGGATGGCCGTTTCATTACCGGAACGGACTTCCAGATGAATCGTCGTCACTCCCATACCGTCTGCCAGTCTGATCAGGCTTTCCATGAGAAAATTCCCGATTCCTTCTTTCTGCCTGTCCCGGCGAACAGCCACATTGGTCACATCACCTTCATCCAGAACCATCAGCAGCCCGCAATAGGCGAGAATACGGCCTTTTTCTTCCACCACAAGAAACATCGCATCATCTCTTGTAAGAAATGTGAAATATCCTTCTCTGGTCCATGGTACAGCAAACAGATCCTGTTCAATTTCCATCACCTGATCCAGATCGTCTACCACCATTTCCCGAAGTATCATAAAGCAGCCTCCCCGTCACGGTTTCCTGCTGCCTCTGCAGCCTTTTCCCTCTGTGCACGTTCCCGTTCCGCCTGAGATACCCTGAGATAATCCGGACAATGTTCCATCGCAGTCTCTGTTTTTCCTTCTTTATAATATTCCAGACCAAGAGCGGCAACTGCTGCTGCTCTCTGTTTATTCACATGGGCCGGTGCAAATGAAAACGGCACCTGCAGTGTTTCTGAGATCACCTGGCGGAATACAGGCACGCCATCCCCCAGAAATGTCACTGGTTCTCCCATTTCATTCAGCATCTCCAGAAGTTCCGTGACAGCCCCTGCCCACTGGCTTTTCAGAACAGACAGTCTGTGATTCTCAAATCGGTAGATTCCTGTATATACCTGATTTCTCCGGGCATCCATAATGGGACAGATCAGCCCTCCAGCATCATACAGATTATAAGCCAGCGCATCCACTGTCGGTACCGGAATCAACGGTTTCTTAAGAGCAAGCCCCAGTCCCTTGGCTGTAGCAGAACCGATACGCAGGCCTGTAAATGATCCCGGACCGGCTGCAACAGCAATGGCGTCTACTGTATCCATATCAAGTTCTGTCATTTTTACAATCTCATCCAGCATGGGAAGCAGCGTCTGAGAATGTGTTTTTTTGTAATTTACGGTATATTCCGCCAGAAGTGTGTCATCCTCCACAACAGCAACCGATGCCACAATTCCGGAACTGTCCAGTGCTAATATTTTCATTTTTTCCTCTTTCCTGACGCACTTGCTGCGTCAATAATGGTAGATTTGGAAGTTCACTTCCAAACTTGACCTCCAAAATCATCATCCAGACCTTCAATTATAATCCTACGGTAGTCAAACCCCTGTTCCAGATCTTTTTCTATAGTAACCCGTATCAGCTTCTCCGGAAGAATCTCCTCAATCAGATTTGCCCACTCGATCAGACAGATTCCCTCTCCAAAAAAATAATCGTCATAACCGATTTCTTCCATCTCTTCAATATCACCGATACGATATACATCAAAATGATAAAATGGCAGTCTTCCCCCTTCATATACCTGAATAATAGTAAATGTAGGACTGCTGATGGGTTCCGTAATATCGAGACCGGCCGCAACTCCCTGGGTAAAAACAGTCTTTCCCACGCCAAGGTCACCTGTCAATGTATAAATCTGTCCGGGTCTGGCACATCTTCCGACCTTCTCGCCCAATGCAAATGTTTCTTCTGCAGTTCTCGTTTCTATGATCATGTTTTCCCTTTCCTTATATATAAAAGCGTTACTGTTCATCACAAAGCAGACAGCAACCCCAAAACAACATCCTGTTACCTTTTTCTTGCAGAATTGTTCTTCGCATATTATAATAGAGCGAACAGAGAAAAACAATACTTTTTGAAAAGGAGACTGAAAATATGGCAAACCCAATCGTTACAATCACTATGGAAAACGGCGATGTCATCAAGGCAGAACTGTATCCGGAAATTGCCCCAAATACAGTAAATAACTTCATCAGCCTTGTGAACAAAGGCTTTTATAATGGTCTGATCTTCCATCGTGTCATCAATGGCTTCATGATCCAGGGCGGATGCCCGGACGGAACAGGTATGGGCGGTCCGGGATATTCCATCAAGGGTGAATTCTCCAAGAACAGATTCAAAAATGATCTGAAACATACCCCGGGCGTACTTTCCATGGCAAGAGCCATGAATCCGAATTCTGCAGGAAGCCAGTTCTTTATCATGCACAAAGCCGCTCCGCATCTTGACGGAAGCTACGCTGCATTCGGCAAAGTCATCGAAGGTATGGATGTAGTAGACCGCATTGCAGAAGAAGATACTGATTACAGAGACAAACCGCTTGACGAACAGAAAATGAAATCTGTAACTGTAGAAACCTTTGGTACCGAATACCCGGAACCGGAGAAGTGCTGAGTTTCTTCTGGTTTTCTGACATGCACAGAAACATTCAGGGTGCCCTCTTTCCGGAGGGCACCCCTTTTATTTTTCAAATATATGTACTTCCCCGTCAAGAACTGCAAAATACAGATCCTTTTCTTTCTGCATACGCGCCCGGCCGTTCGTACCTTCTGTGATCGCTTTCCGGACAGCTTCTATCTCATCTGCCGGTACAAGAAGCTTCATCACCACTTTATCCGTATATTCAGAATCCAGAACAGGCAGTTTTCGTTCTCCTGCAATGTACTGAATCTTACCGATTCCCGTATAATCTGTCGTAACTTCCAGTGATATTCCGTATTTTTTCTGAATGATCCTGCTGTTTTTCAACCCTTCCTGTACAGCTTTGGAATAAGCACGCACCAGTCCGCCGGTACCAAGAAGAATTCCACCAAAATAACGTGTCACCACAACAGCCACATTATAAATATCTTCTCCAAGAATCACATCGAGCATAGGTCTTCCGGCAGTACCGGACGGTTCTCCGTCGTCACTGCATCTGGTATATTCCCTGTTCATTCCCACAGAGTACACATAACAGTTGTGACGTGCATCCCAGTATTTTTTTTTCATTTCCTCTATAAAAGTCAGCGCCTCTTCTTCCGACTCCACAAGCCTGACTGTTGCGATAAATCTGGATTTTTTTTCTACAATTTCTGCGGTACCGCCTTCCAGTAATGTCTTATAACTTTCCAACATAAACCTCTGCCTCCGGTATCTTTATTTTTCTATTGTACATTTTGCGCATCGCTTCTGTCAATCCCGGATTATTTCCTGGATCATATGAATCACCCCGGATTATTTCCGAAGAATATGTGAAGTTTTTATTTTTTGCTTTATTTACTAATGGAGATTTGTTATAATAGAACGGACTATAAAGGAGGAATATCATGAATTACGGAAAAAAAGCGGTCTCAAAGAAGCGGAACGCCCTCATTTCCAGTTCATCCATGATGGGAAAGCGGGCACATGTTTCGTTTATCAGAGTTTTATTCATATCCCTGATCACCTTATGTGTGGTTGTCGCATGTCTTGGATTTGGCGCACTCCGGGGTGTCATAGATAATGCACCAGACGTGGACGATGTGGACATTATGCCCCTTGGTTACGCAAGCTTCCTGTATGATGATCAGGGCAATCAGATCCGCAAGCTGGCAGCGCCTGATTCCAATCGTCTGCCGGTATCCATTGAACAGATTCCGGTCGATCTGCAGCATGCGGTTGTTGCTATTGAGGACGAAAGGTTTTATGAACATAATGGTATTGATGTCAAGGGTATGCTTCGTGCACTCGTGCGAAACATCTCTTCGGGCGGACTCTCCGAAGGTGCAAGTACCATTACGCAGCAGCTTCTGAAAAACAATGTATTTACCAACTGGACAGAAGAATCCACCTGGCTGGAACGTTTTACCCGTAAAATTCAGGAACAGTATCTTGCCGTCCAGATTGAAGAAAAAATCAATAACAAGGACGTCATCCTTGAGAACTATCTGAATACGATTAACCTTGGTGCCGGGTCCTATGGTGTCCAGGCGGCTGCACGCCAGTACTTCAATAAGGATGTATGGGATCTCACCCTCTCGGAATGTGCTACGCTGGCAGGTATCACCCAGAATCCAAGCCGCTACAATCCGATCGATAATCCCAAGGATAATGCCAAGCGAAGAAAAGAAGTTCTGGATCACATGCTGGAGCAGGGCTATATCACGCAGGCACAGTATGACGAAGCACTGAATGATGATGTTTATACCAGAATCAGTGCTGCCCAGGAGGCAACCTCCAACGAACGGAAACAGGTATATTCCTATTTCGAAGACGAACTGATCGATCAGGTAATCAATGACCTGATGAATATCAAAGGATATACCAAAACTCAGGCACGCAACATGCTCTACAGCGGCGGTCTCAAGATTTACACTACACAGGATCCGTACATCCAGAGTATTCTGGACGAAGAATATGCAAATCCTGATAATTATCCAGCTACTGTACAGTATCTTTTGGATTATGCTCTGACTGTTCATGATGCGGACGGCAACGAAGTCAACTACAGCAAAGAAATGATGAGGCTTTACTTCCAGAACGAAGATCCGTCATTTGATCTTCTTTTCGATTCTCCGGAAGAAGGACAGGCTTATGTTGACCGGTACAAAGAAAATATTCTCGCCAACGGCGGTTCTGTTGTTGCGGAGAATATCAGTTTCGCACCGCAGCCACAGTCTTCCATGAGTGTCATTGATCAGTACACCGGTTATGTAAAAGCAATCATCGGCGGACGCGGTGAGAAAACCGCCAGTCTTACGCTGAACCGTGCTACAGACAGTACACGTCAGCCAGGTTCCACATTCAAGATTCTGTCCACCTATGCACCGGCTCTGAACGAAAAGGGTATGACGCTGGCTACCACATTTGAGGATGAAGAATACTTCTACCCAAGCGGAGCTCCTGTGAACAATGCTTCCAGAACTTATGGAGGAACTACTACCATCCGCAGGGCAATCCAGAATTCCATCAACGTTGTTGCAGTCAAATGTCTCGAACAGGTGACTCCGGAACTTGGTCTTGATTATCTGGACAACTTCGGATTTACCACTCTTGCACATGGAACGGAAGCAGACCGGGATTCTCAGGGAAATGTATGGAGTGATGCAAATCTTCCCACAGCTCTCGGCGGTATCACACATGGTGTAACCAACGTAGAACTCTGTGCTGCCTATGCATCCATTGCCAACGGCGGAAATTATATCAAACCGATTTACTATACCAAGATTCTTGATCATAACGGCAATGTATTGATTGAAAACACGTCAGCAGAACGTTCCGTACTGAAAGATTCTACTGCATGGCTTCTTACAAACGCCATGGAAGATGTTGTAAGATATGGTACCGGTACTGCCTGCCAGCTTGCCAATATGCCGGTTGCAGGTAAAACAGGTACAACGGAAGAATATAACGACCTCTGGTTCGTGGGATATACCCCGTATTATACCTGTGCCGTATGGTCCGGATACGACGATAATGAAAAACTTCCAGATTACGCCCGTGACTTCCATAAGAGCCTCTGGAGAAAAGTCATGACCCGCATTCATGAGGGTCTGGAATATATGGAATTCCCGCAGCCTGCAAGTGTGGAGAGCATCAGTGTCTGCGAAGAAACAGGTCTTCTTCCGAGAGATGGCTGTCCTGTTATCACGGAATATTTCGATATCGGAACAGAACCTTCTGAATATTGTGACCAGCACTTCTACGAAGTAGAGGAGGAATACAATTATGACGAAGAAACGCTGGAACCGACCCCGACACCGGAAGGCGAATATCCAGAGGAAGTAATCGAAAACGGTGATGATGATAACGGCGAAGACACCGGCGGCGATGATTATGAAGGCGGCGACGGATACGATGACTGGAGCGAAGAAACCGGTGAATGGGACGAAGAAACCGGTCAGTATTATTACTACTATTAAAAGAAAGACGTATTTATAAACAAATATTTATAAACAAAAAGATGCTTCTCAAAAATGACATGAATCTTTATCTGCTGGTCATCCAGTAAAAAATGTGTGTCATATGAGAAGCATCTTTTTTATTTCATTTCTTGACTGTCAGAAATGAATTGGTTTCTGACAGTAATCTCACACTGCTATGTATTCTATCTGTTACAGTTATTCCTGTTGCTGCATTTATTTCTGTTGTTACAGTTATTTATGTTATTACATTTATTCCTGTTATTGCAGTCTTTCCCGTATTTATTCATCCTCAAGCACTAAGCGTGCAGATCCGTAAATACCGGCATCATTTCCAAGCTGGGCAATCACGATCGGAGTATCCTTGCAGGCGGTAAATGCATATTTTCTGTAGTATTTCTGGATGCAGTCGATCAGAGGCTGTCCGGCTCTCGATACACCGCCGCCCACAACAATTGTTTCCGGATCAACTACGCAGGAGAAAATAGCAAGCGCACCGCCCAGCTCATCTCCAACCTTTTCCATTACACGGACTGCCAGTGCATCCCCGGCTTTGAATGCATCCAGGACAGTCTTTGCAGAAACATGTTCTCTGCCGCGAAGCACGCTGGCATCACTGGATGCAGCCAGTTCTTTCTGAGCCACACGCACAATACCTGTAGCAGATGCCACCTGTTCCAGACAACCCTTATTGCCGCAGTTGCATGCTTCTGTTTCTTCATGATCCATACATGCATGTCCTACTTCACCGCCGGCACCATGATGTCCGGATACGATTTTTCCATGAACGATGATGCCGCCGCCAACTCCTGTTCCCAGAGTTACCATCACAACATTCTTTGCACCTTCTGCGGCACCCTTCCACGCTTCGCCAAGAGCAGCTACATTGGCGTCATTGCCTGCTTTTGCCTTTAAACCGGTAAGTTCACTGAGCTGTTTTGCAACAGGCGTGAATCCCCAGTAAAGATTGACTGCGCAGATAGCCTCTCCATTTTCATTGATCGGTCCGGGAATACCAATTCCGACACCCTCTACATCGTCTTTTGCAATATTGCGTTCCTGCAGTTTATCCAGAATCGTTTTTGCCACATCCGGAAGGATTTCCTTACCGTTGTCCTCCGTTCTGGTTGGAATCTCCCATTTTTCTACTAATGTTCCTTCTGTACGGAACAGACCGCACTTAACAGTGGTACCTCCTACATCAATTCCAAAGCAATAGGTTTTCATCTTTTTTATTTCCTTTCTGTTTGTATTTACTCTGTACGTTTTCTGGCTATATTCGCCTGTACACGTTTATAAAGCTCTTCTGCCGCATTGTATCCCATCTTCTTCTGTCTGTGATTGACAGCTGCAGACTCAACGATAATAGCCAGGTTTCTGCCCGGACGAATCGGAAGTGAATGGCACACGATCTTATTTCCAAGGTATTCTGTATATTCCTCATGAAGGCCGAGACGGTCATATTCCTTATCCCGATCCCACTCTTCTAGCTTGATCACCAGATCAACAGACTGGGTATCCTTGACACTTTCTACACCGAACAACGTCTTTACATCTATGATACCAATACCTCGCAGTTCAATAAAATGACGGGTAATATCAGGAGCAGAACCAACCAGTGTTACGTCACTTACCTTACGGAGTTCTACAACATCATCACTTACAAGACGATGTCCACGCTTGATCAGCTCCAGTGCGGCCTCACTCTTACCGATACCGCTCTCACCAGTGATCAGAACACCCTCACCGTAAACATCCACAAGAACGCCATGAATAGAAATACACGGCGCCAGCTGAACACCAAGCCAGCGGATAATCTCAGCCATCAGACTGGAAGTCGTTCTGTCTGTCGCAAATGTCGGTACATTATATTTCAGTGCCAGATCAATCATCCCCTGAGAAGGTCTTGTCATTGTACTGAATATTACACAGGGAATTTTGCCGGATATAAAACGCTCATACTTGAATGTCCGCTCTTCTTCACTGAGCTGCATCAAATACGTAAACTCTACATAACCGATGATCTGTACACGTTCATTTGCAAAGTGTTCCAGGTAGCCGGTAAGCTGCAACGCAGGACGGTTGATTTCTGCAGTCATGACGCGCATTCCGCTCAGGTCAATTTCAGGAGTCAGATTCGTAAGGTTCAGCTCCTGCATCATTTTAGTCAATTCTACACCCTTCATATGCATATCTCCTTTATCAATATACGCAGCATGTTTTATCATGCCGGACACATCAGTTTCGAAATAACTGCATCACATCATTTGCAAACCAATATACCGGCAATTATTTTTATTATACCAAATCCCCCTCCAAACTGCAATGAATGAGAAAGATTTTACCTGTTTCCTCTGACACATGGATATTATCCCATTTCTCTTCCGAGCCTATTCCCGCTCTCTCTCTGAAAGAAAAGTTATTCCTCTTCTTTTCTGGAATGAAAGAATTCATAAACCTGTCGGGCACTTGCCGCATTCATGGATTCAGTCTCTGCAAGTTCCTCCAGAGATGCATCACGGATATTTTCCAGAGATTTAAACCGCCGCATCAGTGCCTTCCGTCTCGTATCTCCGATTCCGGGAATATCATCCAGAAGAGAATGCACCTGTTCTTTGCTGCGCAGAGAACGGTGATATTCAATAGCAAAACGGTGCGCTTCATCCTGTATCCTTGTAATCAGACGGAATCCTTCTCCTGAAGTATCAATAGAAATTTCCTCATCCTGAAAATACAGTCCTCTGGTACGGTGATGATCATCTTTTACCATACCGCAGACAGGAATCTGAAGTCCCAGTTTCTCCAGAACACGCAGAGCAACATGAACCTGCCCCTTTCCGCCATCCATCAGAATGAGATCCGGAAGTTTTGCAAAGCTGTCAAATTCTCCATTGCTCTCATGGGTAAAACGTCTGGTCAGAACTTCTTCCATGCTCGCATAGTCATTAGGGCCCTGCACCCATTTAATCTTAAATTTCCGGTAATCACTGCGTTTAGGACGGCCTTTTTCGTAAACCACCATAGAACCGACGGATTCAAATCCGCTGATATTGGAAATATCATAAGCCTCCATTCGTTCAAGCCCCTTCAGGCCCAGCCACTGTTCCACTTCCTTCACTGCCCCGATGGTTCTGCCTTCTTCCCTGCGGATCCGCTCGCGGTCTTTGCTCAGAACCATTTTTGCATTTTCTTCCGCAAGCTCCACAAGCTTTTCTTTCGTTCCTTTTTTGGGTACACGAATATGAACTCTCTGTTTTCTCCGGGTACTCAGCCACTCTTCGATAATCGGAGCATCCTCAATTTCTTTCTGCAGGATAATTTCTCTGGGAATAAACGGTGTTCCCGCATAAAACTGCTTCAGAAAGCTGGAAAGCACCTGTTCTTTCGTATCTCCCCGGGCTACCCGGAGATAAAAATGATCTCTGCCGATCAGTTTGCCATCCCGCACAAAGAAAACCTGTACCACCGCGTCCTGTTCACGCAGATCCAGACTTTCATCCATGGCTGCAGCAATGATATCGCGGTCCTCTTCCCCATAACCGGTAATTTTCTGCTTTTCTCCTATCTTTCGGATGCTCTGGATCAGATTCCGGTATTCGATTGCTTCCTCAAACCGCATATCATCCGAAGCCTGCTGCATTTTTTCCGTCAGCTCATCCACGGTTTCCTTTACATCACCATTGAGAAATCGGATGACGTTTTGAATATTCTTTTTGTACTCTTCACTGGAAATCCGACCCTGACAGGGTGCTGTACACTGTTTCATATGATAATAAAGGCATGGCCGGTCTTTCCCGGTGTCTCTGGGAAGCACACGGTTGCAGGAACGTACCTGATACAGCTTACGCACAAGCTCTATAACATCTTTTACCGCTCCCACACTGGTATAGGGACCAAAATAGCGGTTCTTATCCTTCTTCATTCTTCGCGCAAACAAAACACGGGGAAATGCCTCCTGAACCGTGACTTTGATAAACGGATAACTCTTGTCATCTTTCAGCATCGTATTGTATTTTGGCCGATGTTCTTTGATAAGATTGGATTCCAGAACCAGAGCTTCCAGTTCAGAATCCGTGATAATATATTCAAAACGGGAAATATGGGTGACCATCTGTTCAATTTTCGGTCCCTTGTTGCGGCTCGACTGAAAATACTGACGTACCCGGTTTTTGAGACTGATGGCTTTTCCAACATAAATAATCTCATCCGCTTCATCATGCATGATATACACACCAGGCTTGGCAGGAAGCTTTTTCAGTTCTTCTTCAATGTTGAACATTGCTTGGCTCCTTTCCACAGCTGAAACAATTTCTCACGCAGGAAAATCCGTATATGCAGATATCCTGCAGCAGGAAAATCATCTTTTTCAGCTGCTACAAATGTGCCCCGGAGTATGGTCTCCGGGGCTGATTTATTAATCATGATCCTGTGTTTCTGCTGTTTCCTGTTCCGGCATGGTTTTCTGTATTTCCACAGATTCCTCTCCCGGTAAATAATTCTCCATTTCTGCTGTCTTTTCTTCCACTGAAGTTTCCTGATTCTGTTCCGCGTCCTGGAAATCCTGAATCTTATCAGGAAGAGCCTTTTTCTGCTCTTCTGCCGGATTCTTTTCTTCCATAGCGTTTTCTTCCGGCAGATCCTCAAGATTCTCAGGAACCTCACGTCCGCTTTCTACTGCACGGAATATTTTCATAAATTCCTTGCCGGTGATGGTTTCTTTTCTGATCAGGTATTCCGCAATCTTATCAAGGGAATTGCGATGAGCGGAAAGAAGATTCTTTGCCTCTTCATAAGAGGCATGCAGCAGTTTCATCACTTCGTGATCCACCTCTGTGGCGGTATCGTCTCCGCAATTGAGAACCGCATGTCCGCTGAGATACTGGTCTTCCTGTGTGGCAAGTCCCATCAGTCCGAATTTCTCCGACATACCATACTGCGTGATCATGGCACGGGCAACCTTCGTTGCCTGCTCAATATCATTGGCCGCACCGGTAGTTACTGTGTCAAACACAATCTCCTCAGCCGCTCTTCCGCCCAGATATCCTACCAGCATTGCTTCCAGTTCTTTCTTGGTATTCAAAAATTTCTCTTCTTCCGGAACATGCATGACATAACCAAGCGCACCCATGGTACGGGGAACAATCGTAATTTTCTGGACAGGCTCCGCATCCTTCTGAAGAGCACTGACAAGGGCATGTCCCACTTCATGATAGGAAACGATTCTGCGCTCCTGTGTGCTTAAAATACGGTCTTTTTTCTCTTTGCCCACAAGCACCACTTCCACAGATTCCAGAAGGTCTTTCTGTGATACCGCTTTTCTTCCATTCTTTACCGCCAGAATAGCGGCTTCATTAATCATATTGGCAAGGTCAGATCCAACTGCTCCCGACGTTGCCAGAGCGATGGCATCAAAATCCACGGTATCATCCAGCAGTACATTCTTGGCATGGACTTTCAGAATGTCCACTCGGCCTTTCAGATCCGGTCGGTCTACGATCACGCGGCGGTCAAAACGTCCCGGACGCAGAAGTGCAGGATCAAGAACCTCCGGACGGTTGGTCGCCGCAAGAATCAGAAGTCCCTTGGAGGTATCAAAACCATCCATTTCCGCAAGAAGCTGATTCAGGGTCTGTTCCCGTTCATCGTTGCCGCCTCCGTAGCGGGAATCACGGCTCTTGCCGATTGCATCGATTTCATCAATAAATACGATACATGGCGCGTTTTTCTTGGCTTCCTCAAACAGATCTCTTACACGGGAAGCTCCCACACCGACAAACATCTCCACAAATTCCGAACCGGACAGGGAAAAGAACGGTACATGCGCTTCTCCCGCAACTGCCTTGGCCAGAAGAGTTTTTCCTGTTCCGGGAGGTCCCACAAGAAGCGCACCCTTTGGAAGTTTCGCACCAATTGTGGTATATTTCCCGGGATTGTGGAGAAAATCCACCACTTCCTGAAGAGATTCCTTGGCTTCATCCTGTCCTGCAACATCCTTGAAAGTAATTCCGGTTTCTTTCTGCACGTAAGCCTTGGCACGGCTCTTTCCTACGCCCATCATTCCGCCGCCTTTATTCATTCGGCGCATCAGGAACATCAGCATGACAAAAAGTACCACCGTCGGAAGAAGCACACTTATGATCATTGCCAGGAATTCTCCCATTGCATCCGGCTGCTCGTATTTAAAAACAATATCTTTTCCTTCCAGTCTTTTGGTCAGATCCGACTCGTCTTCCATCTGGTTGGTATAGTAAGTCATATCCGGATAAGCGGAATACTGCGCTCTCGGCACGATAGTCAGTGTACCGGACTGCAGTGTGACTTCCTTAATCTGATCCTTATCCACCATCTCAATAAATTTATCGTAGGTAATCTCGCTGGAGTTGTCCTGCAGCATATTGGTGAACAGGCTCAGGCATACCAGCGTAACCAGAAGGCAGATCAGAAATGCCAGAATGGACTGATGGTTTTTATTGGAACCCTGTCTGTTATTGGGATTCTGATTGTCAGGACGTTTGCCATTCGGTTGGTTGTCCATATGATTATCCATTATTTTCCTCCTCTTGTTATCCATTTCCGGATCATACCGGAAATACTGCACGAATTTCGCGCATAACTATTTCTTATTATAATGAGATTTTTCATATAAATCAACCGCCATATAAAAAAAACAATACCACAACTTCAGATTTTGTAGTATACTAGAAAAATAGTATGTACAATGTTCTAAAACAGCTTATGATTAATGATGAGGGAAAGGAACAATGACAAATGAAAATTGGATTTGATAATGAAAAGTATCTTAAAATGCAGTCTCAGCACATTCGTGAACGCATCAGCCAGTTCGGCAATAAACTTTATCTGGAATTTGGCGGCAAATTATTCGATGATTACCATGCATCCCGCGTACTTCCCGGATTTGAACCGGACAGTAAGCTGCGCATGCTGATGCAGCTCAGTGACCAGGCAGAAATCGTAATCGTGATCAGTGCCTCAGATATTGACAAAAATAAAATGCGCAGTGACCTTGGCATTACTTATGATATGGATGTCCTTCGCCTGATCGATGAATTTACAGAACGCGGACTTTATGTGGGAAGCGTATGTATTACCCGTTATGCGGGACAGGAAAGTGCCGACCTTTTCAAAAACCGTCTGGAAAAAATGGGAATCCGTGTATATCTTCATTATTCCATTCCCGGCTATCCCAGCAACACTTCCCTGATCGTCAGTGATGAAGGTTACGGAAGAAATGAATATATCGAAACTTCGCGTCCTCTGGTCGTGATCACAGCTCCGGGACCGGGAAGCGGAAAGATGGCCACCTGTCTGTCCCAGCTTTATCATGAATACAAACGCGGAATCAGTGCCGGCTATGCAAAATTTGAAACATTCCCCATCTGGAATATTCCGCTGAAACACCCGGTCAACCTGGCATACGAAGCTGCAACCGCAGATCTGAATGACGTCAATATGATTGACCCGTTCCATCTGGAGGCTTACGGAGAAACAACCGTCAATTACAACCGTGATGTAGAGATTTTCCCGGTTCTGCAGGCAATGTTCGAAAAGATCATCGGCGAATGCCCGTACAAATCCCCGACTGATATGGGAGTCAACATGGCCGGCAACTGTATAATCGATGACGAAGCCTGCAGAGAAGCTTCCCGCCAGGAGATCATCCGCAGATACTATAAGAGCATGAATGCTCTCGTTTCCGGCACCGGTACGGAAGAAGAAGCTTACAAAATCGAACTTCTTCTGAAACAGGCTCACGCATCTGTGGAAGACCGTCGTGTTGTTCCGGCATGTCTTGCCAAAGCAGAAGAAACCGGAGCTCCGGCTGCTGCTCTGGAAATGCCTGACAACAGCATTGTCTACGGCAAAACTTCCGAGCTCCTCGGAGCATCTTCCGCCCTGCTTCTGAACGCACTGAAAGAGCTTGCCGGTATCCCTCACGAGCATCATGTCATCTCCCCGGATGCCATCCGCCCGATTCAGGAGCTGAAAACGCAATACCTCGGAAGCAAAAATCCACGCCTGCATTCTGACGAGACCCTGATTGCTCTTTCTGTAAGTGCCGCAAGCAATCCGGAAGCGCGTCTTGCTCTGGAACAGCTTCCCCGCCTGAAGGGCTGCCAGGCACATACTTCTGTCATGCTGTCTTCCGTGGATATTCTGGAATTCCGTAAACTTGGCATTGAACTGACCTGCGAACCCAGATTTGAGAAAGAAAAGAAATACCAGTAAGGAGTTCATAACCACCCGTTAAAAACATGCGCTGCCAAGCGCACTGAAAACAAAAGCTGCTGTAAAATGGTACCGTCTCTTTTTGAAACGTTTTCCATTTACAGCAGCTTTTTGATGCCGTAGAGCGTGTCTGAAAATTGCTTTCTGACAGATGTGCGTCACAATTTGCAGGAAATTTGTGATTCGATGCACTGCCTCCACTAACTGACATCCTGCGGTCAGTTTTTATACTTCTCCACAATTACCTTCATCTGCGGCATTTTTTCTTCCATGTCCTTTACCAGTTTGAACTGTGTTCTGGCGCGGTCCAGATTCTGCCCATCCCTGTGGATTTTGAAATAATGGTCACCTTCCAGATAATCAGCAAGAAAACGCATACCGCACTCAAAAGTCATCATCACAGCACCCATTGGCAGCATCTCAAGTTCCAGATCTGTCAGTACTCCGCCGCATCCCTCAATAAAACCTTTCGTATAAATTTCATAAAGATGCAGATCACAGGAGACTTTGGAAAGATCACGTTCATCCTCCTGCGCGGTACTTGCACCAAATCGGATGGAATCACCGAAATCATTGACAGAAAGTCCTGGCATTACGGTATCCAGATCGATTACACAAATGGCCTTTCCAGTTGCATCATCAATCATGATATTATTTAGTTTTGTATCATTGTGGGTAACTCGAAGAGGAAGCTTCCCACTGTTCTGAAGATCACAGAGAACATGGGTCAGAGATTCCCGTTCCTGCACAAAACGGATTTCTTCCTGTACCTCTGCAGCCCTGCCGCAGACATCCGCCTTTACAGCCGCCTGAAAATTTTTAAACCGATCCGGTGTATTGTGGAAATTCACAATCGTTTCATGAAGAGTTTCCGCCGGATAATCCGCCAGAAGTCTCTGGAAATGTCCAAAAGCCACTGCACTCTGATAAAAATCATTCTCATCCTCCACCATATCAAAACAGGTGGCATTTTCAATAAAATAATAAGCTCTCCAGTATTCGTCTTCGGAATCCACATAATAGGGCTTTCCGTCTTTTGTTTTTATAAGATTCAGCGTCTCTCTTGTCACGTCACCGCCGTTTTCCAGAATTTTCTTTCTCAGCCAGCCAGTCACACCACTGATATTTTCCATCAGTTCCACAGGCTTCGTGAAAATTCTTTTATTCATTCTCTGGAGAATAAACCGGTAGTCTCCTCCTTCTGTATGAAAGGTCAGAAGGTATGTATCATTGATGTGACCGTGTCCGTATGGGATACAATCCATCATAGTTCCCGGGAACTGAAAACTGCCAATGACTTCCTGTAAGATTCCACCTGTCATCTTTTATTTTTCCTCCCATAAATTCTGTGGATACAGTCCTTCATCTTTCAGTTTCTGAATGGCACTGACAACCACAGGCTTATCTTCTTTGTAAGTGACTCCATACCATTTGTCCATGGATTTCAGAACTTTTACTGTTGCTTTCTTTTCGCCCAGAAGTTCATCTACTACAAATGGCAGGAAATATTCGCATTTCAGAGGATTCTGTCTCAGATTCTGATCCAGAAATGCCGAAAAACGATCTTTCAGCTCTTTCAGAATGCTTGCGGAAAATCCCCACATATTCATGGACACGGTACTTCCTTCCGGGATTTCCACCCATGTCGCACCATCGTCTTCCGTATACTGTGCCTTGCCATCCCTTTTTTCGATATGTGTACGCTCGTTGATTTTTACAAGATGGCCTTCCTCATCTGTTACACACACGCCACGGGCCACATGACCATTCTCCGTCAGTGTGTTTTCCAGTTTATAGCCAACCATCATATATTTATAGCAGTTTTCTTCATCATCGTTCTGTGAAAGGAAATCATAAGCCATCTGAAAAGCGTGTCTTCCATAATAATCATCTGCATTGATCACGGCGAAAGCTCCATCGATCTCGTCAATACAGCTCAGTACCGCATGTCCGGTTCCCCATGGTTTCACGCGGCCTTCCGGAACCTCATATCCCTCCGGAAGATTATAAAGATCCTGGAATACATAGGAAACTTCCAGCTGTCTGCTCAAACGGTCGCCGATTGCTTCCTTAAAATCAGCCTCGTTTTCTTTTTTGATAATGAAAATGACTTTTTCAAATCCTGCCTTCACTGCATCATATACAGAAAAATCCATGATAATATGACCTTCTTTGTCCACCGGATCAATCTGCTTGAGTCCTCCGTAACGGCTTCCCATACCTGCTGCCATTACAACTAATACTGGTTTTTTCATAGTACCAAGTACCTCCTTTTCTATTTCCATTCTAACACTTTTCGGGGTTTAGTATTTGCACAATCGTACACTCCTTTTATACAAATGTACAAATTCGATCTTATTCCATTTTACATAAGGGAGCCTGCTGCACGGATCATCAGAAACATTCCCAAATGATTTGTGAATCGATTTACCTGAGCATGTTTGCTCTGGTTTTTTTTTAATCTTTGATATATAATAATGTATTAACCCTTATTTTTCGATGTACCAGAGCGTGTTTGAAAATTCATTCCCGTCATATGCACGCTCTAACCTTTTATTATGATTCAGTTTTTTGCGAGGAAACACCCATGCCATACGAAAGCATATGTCTGGAGAAATCCATTGACATTCATAAACTATATTCCATTCACTATTTTGAATACCGAAATGATTTTCACTTTGCGGGAGAACAGCATGATTTCTGGGAATTCCAGTGTGTAGATAAGGGAGAAGCCCTGGTACAGACCGATGAGGGAACTCACCTTCTGAACCGCGGACAGATTATTTTTCACAAACCAAATGAATTTCATACGCTTCATGCAACCGGCAAAACCGCCCCAAACATCGTGGTGGTTTCTTTTGACTGCCATTCACCGGCCATGAATTTCCTTGAAAACAGGATTTTGACGCTTTCTGATACGGAGCGGACTCTGATGGGAATGCTCATCGCCGAGGCCAGGCGCTGTATTGCCTCCCCTCTCGATGATCCCTATCTCGCAAAAATGAAGAAGCGTTCCGACTGTCTCTTCGGATCTCAGCAGCTGGTAATGGGATATCTGGAACAGCTCCTGATCAGCATGATCCGCAGACTTACTGTTCCGCAGCTTACTGCCCCCGCAAACAGCCTTGGCAGTCCCAAGAGCCATTCCGATCTCTACAACAAAATTATTTGTTATCTGGAAGATCATATCCGGGAATACGTTTCCATTGAGGATATCTGTCACGATAATCTGATCGGGCGTTCCCAGCTCCAAAAACTGTTCCGGGAATATCAGCAGTGCGGCGTGATTGAATTTTTTTCCAAAATGAAAATCGAATACGCCAAACAGCTCATACGGGAAAACCAGATGAATTTCACCCAGATTTCTGACTTTCTGGGTTACTCTTCCATCCACTATTTCTCCCGTCAGTTTAAAAAAATATCCGGGATGACTCCCTCAGAATACGCCTCTTCCATCAAGGCATTATCCGAACGCAAAGAGTGATTTTTCCGGGTGGTTGTGGTTTATACTAGAGGGTGTTTATTCCTCAATGCACCAGTTTTTACACACATCCACCCAGCCAAGACTGCCGGAATATTTCTCCAGTTCTTCCATATTCAGCTCGATCGCGCTGTTGCTGCTGCCTGCGGCCGGAAATACCGTGTCAAAGCGCTTCAGGGAAATATCCAGATATACAGAAACACCGGCTGATCTTCCACTTTAAAGGAAAGTGTCTTGGCGATTCGTGCAGGCTCACATCCCACCGCATGTGCCGCAAGTTCCACGGTCGCGGAAGACTCCTGAAACTCCACAATTCTCTCTTCCATATTGTATTTTCTGAAATATTCTCTTACCTGTACAATTCCCATCTTTTCCTCTTTCCTGACGCACTTGCTGCGTCAATAATGGTAGATTTGGAAGTTCACTTCCAAACTTACTCCTCGTCTCTTTCTCCATAAACAGTAACAAATAGTAACATTATATCATTTGCTTCTCTTTCATGCACTATCTTTTTAAAGCGATTTGTGTTATCCTAATGGTATCATATTACTATTCACAGCAACTCAGGAAGCAGCAATTCCTGCTGCACAGAAATGAAAATCTGGAGGGTTTCAAATGAAAGAAAAACTGTACACCATTCCTCTGATGGATGCGTTTAAAGCAGACGGAGAATGTCCTTTCTGCTACGTAGAACGCAAGCTGGAGGAACATACGCTGGACTTTGTTCTTGGTCCCGGTGCATCCTATATGGAAGATGATGTCCGTGCGGAAACAGACGCTATGGGCTTTTGCCGCACCCATTTCAAAAAGCTGTACGATTATGGCAACCGGCTCGGCACTGGCCTGATTCTGAAAACACATTTCAAAAAACTGAATCAGGAGCTCGACGAACAGATTAAAATGTTTGCTCCATCACGTGTCTCCATCATGGACAAGCTGAAAAAATCCAAAAATACAGAAAATGCCGCCCGCACTTCCATCGGTGCCTGGGCAGCCTCCACAAAAGAAAAATGTTATATCTGTGATTTTTACAAAAAAACTTATCAGCGCTACCTGGATACCTTTTTTGACATGTACCGCAAAAATCCGGAATTCCAGGAGCTGTTCCGAAGCTGCAAAGGATTCTGTATTCCTCATTTCGGAGAACTTGCCGACGAGGCCGACCGTGTGCTTTCTGACAAAGAGAAAAAGCAGTTCTACGAGGTCCTGTTCCCTCTGATGAAGGAAAACATGCAGCGGCTTTACGAGGATCTCGACTGGTTCTGTGATAAGTTTGACTATCGATATAAGGATGCAGACTGGAAAAACTCCAAAGACGCTCTGCCCCGCGGGATGCAGAAGGCTGCAGGTGGTTTTCCTGCCGATCCTCCATACACTTCCGACCGCTGAAATTCCCGGGCAAATTGCCCGGGAATTTATATACTGATATAAAAAGAATCCTGCTTTGCAGGATTCTCCGCCTGCGGCGGATTGCTTTAGCAATATATTTCCTCTCCGCCGCAGTGCAATTCCACCCGGAGGGCTTTTTAATATTATAGGAAAATGCGAAGTATTTTCCTGTAATATTAAAAAATCAATTCCATAATCGTCCCTTGTCCGGGTTCACTGGTAAGCTTTATCTCTGCATGATGCAGTGCAGCTCCGTGCTTCACAATCGATAGTCCAAGCCCTGTACCTCCGGTCTGGCGGGAATGGCTTTTATCCACACGGTAAAATCTCTCAAAAACACGTTTCTGTTCATTCGAAGGAATCCCAATTCCATTATCTTCCACCCGGCAGCATACATGCCCTCTCTTTTTCCCTACAAAGATGTTTACCTTACCACCCTCATTGGTATATCTCACTGCATTATCCGCCACATTATAAATCATCTCGTACAGCACCTGACGCACCCCATTTACCACCTGTGCGTCACCATCCAGACTGATGGAAATCTTCTTTTTATCTGCGGAAGCTTTCAGATGAGAGATCACATCCTCCGCCAGCTCATAAAGATTCACCGTTTCAAAATCCATCTCCGTATTCTTCTCATCCAGCCGGGAAAGCTGAATAATATCAGCTACCATTGAGCTGAGACGGCTGGCTTCATGAAAAATACGCCCGGCAAAATCAGATACCTTCTCCTGGGGAACCATTCCGTTCATCATCAGCTCTGCATAACCGGAAATCGACATCAGAGGTGTCTTCAATTCATGAGATACATTCGCAGAAAACTCTCTGCGCATTGCTTCCGCCTCTTTCAGCTCTTTTACCTGCTGGATAATCTGTTTGTTCTGCTGATCTACACGCACCAGAAGAGGACGCAATTCCTCATAGCATACATTCTTCAGCGGCTGCTCCAGATCCAGTTCATTGATCGGTTTGATCAGCTCTCTGGTCTGTTTCTGCACCAGAAAAAAGGCCAGAACAAGTATCACAACAATCAGAAGTCCCAGCAGTGTAAAACTAGACAGCATTGTATGAAAAACGCTGTCTGTCGTTCTTGCCACTCTCAGAATGCTGCCGTCATCCAGCTGTACTGCATAATAAAATGTCTGTTCCGAAAAGGTATCGGAAAATCTCACCAGTTCCCCGCTACCCTCTTTTTTTGCCTGTATAAATTCAGGACGGTTGCTGTGATTTTCCAGTGAGGACGGAGATTTCACGGAATCAAAAAGGACATTTCCCCCGGAATCTGCCAGTGTAATTCTGGTATCCGTAAAATCCCCAACCTCCTGTGTAAGATAGGCTTCTCCGCATGTTCTGATACCGGCACTGATATAGTCTGCTTCCGACCTCACATCCTGTTTCATACTGCTGTTGAATTTATCATACATAACAAAACTGGCTGCAAAAAAAGTCAGCAGTACAGACAGGATCACAAGAAAACTTCCATAATTCATGATTTTCTGTTTCATGTCATCCTCCTATCCGATAACCCACACCACGCACCGTTTCGATATAATTACCGGCATCTCCCAGCTTTTGCCGCAGAGTCCGTACATGAACATCCACCGTTCTCGTTTCCCCGTCAAAATCATATCCCCAGATGCGGCAGAGAATCTGGTTTCTTGTCATGACCATTCCCTTGTTCTCCAGAAGATACTGCAAAAGTTCAAATTCCTTGCGGGTAAGTTCGATTTTTACATCTTTATAACGTACCTCGTGCCTTCCGATCATCAGGTACAGATCCTGATACTGCAGCATCCTGTCCTCGTTTTTTTTCTGCCCGCATCTGCG
This sequence comes from Blautia sp. HCP3S3_G3, assembly GCF_052063365.1. Lineage (NCBI taxonomy): Bacteria > Bacillati > Bacillota > Clostridia > Lachnospirales > Lachnospiraceae > Blautia > Blautia sp. HCP3S3_G3. The sequence continues at coordinate 24,124 of NZ_JBQHXR010000019.1, forward strand.
CAGAACTGCCTTGACTCTCGCTACAAATTCCATCATACCAAAAGGCTTAGTTATATAATCATCCGCCCCGGCTTCCAGTCCACGGACTTTATCAAATTCCGCTTCTTTTGCAGTCACCATAATAACCGGAATTTCTCTGGTGGAAACATCATTTTTCAGTTTTTCCAGAATGGAATAACCATCCTCACCGGGAAGCATAATGTCCAGAAGAATCAGCTCCGGGGATTCTTTTTTGAGAGAATCCCACAGTTCTTTGCCATCAACGATTCCTTTTGCAGTGAACCCTGTTGTCTCCAATGTATATACCAGCAATTCCCGGATATTTCTCTCGTCTTCCACGCAATAAATCATGATTGTTCTCCTTCCCGGAGCGTATCCATTAACCACTCAGCCTCCTGCAGTCATGCTGCTTTTACGGCAGGACATACTGCTTGCGAACCTCTTCCAGTTCACGATAAAAGTACTCATCCTCCGCACTTTTTACCACATCCAGATGACTGTGTGTGTCATACAGGTCTTCCCTGACCTGAGTAATACATACCCCGATATTGGAACAGTGATCTGCCACTCGTTCCAGATTTGTAGTGATATCTGAAAGAACAAACCCCATCTCAATGGTACAGACTCCATCCTGCAGACGCTGTACATGACGATATTTCAATTCCTTGCACAGTTCATCGATCCGTTCTTCCAGAGGCTCGATTTTCTCTGCCAGTTTTACGTCCTGTCTGTCAAATACATTATAGGTCAGCTGCACAATATCTTCCACCGCCTGAGACAATACACCAAGTTCTTCCATGGCTTTCTGAGAAAAACCCGCACCCTTCTCATACAATTCTCTTGCGGATTCCATAATATTGACCGCATGATCTGATATACGTTCAAAATCTCCGATACAATGGAGCATAATCGCCACACTGTGACTGTCATTTTCGGACAGATCCTTATGGCTTAATTTCACCAGATAGGTACCCAGTTCATCCTCATAACGGTCTACCTTGGACTCCATTTTATCCACCCGTTCCGCCATTTCTTCCTCATAATTTCCCACCAGACTCAAGGCCAGGCGCAGAGACTGATGAGATTCTTTTGCCATGCGTCTTGCTGCATTTCGTCCCTGTTCCACAGCAAAAGCCGGTTTTTCCAGAAAACGGGATTCCAGAATCATGAACTCCTGATCTTCCAGAGACGCTGCCATATCTTCTTTTGAATCACGTATGGTAAGGCAGGCAAGTTTTTCCAGAAGACCGGCAAACGGAAGCCAGATCAGGGTTGCTGTTACATTAAATACACTGTGAATCACTGCCACCTGTGCAGGATTTACCGCTTCATTCAGGAAGTCAAAATGAATGATTCCATTCAGCGTATAGAATACAGCCATAAATACAACTGTGCCAATCAGGTTAAAATACAGATGCACCATTGCGGCACGTTTTGCATTCTTCTTTGCTCCGATGGAGGACAGAAGTGCAGTCACACAAGTACCGATATTCTGACCCATAATGATCGGAAGAGCCACGCTGTACCGCACTGCTCCTGTCACACAAAGTGCCTGCAGAATACCTACGGAAGCGGAAGATGACTGGATTACCGCTGTCAGAATCGTACCTGCCAGCATACCCAGAAGCGGATTGGAAAATTTCAGCAGGATATTGGTAAATTCCGGAACATTTGCCAGTGGTTTTACGGCACCGCTCATGGACTCCATACCAAACATCAGAACCGCAAAGCCAACCAGAATCGTTCCGATATCTTTCTTTCTCGGACTCTTTGTAAACATCAGGAAAATGATACCGATCATTGCCAGAATCGGAGAAAAGGAACTCGGTTTCAAAAGACGCAGAAAGAAATTACTGCTCTCGATTCCCGCAAGACTCAAGATCCAGGAAGTCGCAGTCGTACCGATATTTGCTCCCATAATGATACCAATCGCCTGGGATAGTTTCATGATTCCGGAGTTTACAAATCCGACAACCATAACGGTTGTTGCAGATGACGACTGAATAACAGCGGTCACAGCGGCTCCCAGCAAAACAGCTTTGATGCGGTTAGAGGTGAGGTTCTCCAGAATCCGTTCCAGCTTGCCGCCGGATACTTTGGCGAGTCCGTCTCCCATAATCTGCATTCCATACAGGAACATGGCAAGACCGCCGAACAGGGTCAAAAAACTGAAAAAATCCATGATTTCGCTCCTTTACATATTTTTTCTTATTCATATAATTCATTTTATTCTAGAAAAAGTATGTAAAGTTTTCCCCTGCCCTATGTTAAATCTATGTAAAATCAGGCGAAAATGTCTGATTTTCTTCATTCATATAGGAGCAAAAACATCTGCCCCATGATTTTTTCCGCAAACTATCTTTTTTATATTACAGGAAAATGCAAAGCACATTCCTGTAATATAAAAAAGTCTCTCCCGGATCAGAAGCCCCGGATGTCTTCATCTTCAGAACCAGTCTTATCAATTGCACGGATTTTCAGGTAGTAGCTGTAATGATCGTTTACCTTTACTTCCACCCGGTCACCCACTTTATGTCCTTTCAGCGCTTTGCCGATTGGAGATTCAATACTCACACGGTTTTCCAGGGAATTTCCGCGTATGGATGTTACCAGTTTGTACTTTTCTACTTCTCCATCCTCTTCAAATTCCACTTCCACAATATCGTCCATACCCACCTCTCCTGCTTTGGATGTATCGGCCACGATATCTGCTGTTTTCAGCATTCTCTCCAGATAACGGATACGGCTTTCGTTCTGGTTTTTATGTTTTTTAGCAGCATAGTATTCAAAGTTTTCACTGAGATCCCCCTGTGCGCGGGCTTCTTTTACGGCCTCGATTGCTTCCTTGCGGACGACCAGTTTGCGATATTCGATTTCCTGTTCTATTTTTTCCACATCTTTTTGTGTCAGTTTTTCTCCCATATAGTGATTGCTCCTTCTGTCTTTTCTTCGTTATTTTTCAGTTTGTGGGAAAGCAATTTCCAAACACATTCTAGTCTATATTTTATTCGAAGAAATGTCAATTATTATACATTTGGTTCTACATAGACAACTACAGCTATACATGGAATCCCAAATGTTCTAACAGGAAAATGCGGAGCACTTTCCTGTAATATGAAAAAGAAGCGGGATTACTCTCGCTTCTTTTTCATTCAAATTCTTTCACTCTTCTGCTTCATAGATCTGTACAAAACGGCCGCCTTCTGTGCGGACGATCTGCTCTATTTCCTCGTTTTTCTCCGGAAAATCCTGTTCTCCTGGTGCCTGAAATTTCACACAGGTTCCGCAGGAAGAACTGAGACTTCTGGGAACCGGCATGATCACTGCCGGCAAACCACAGGAAACACATGCTTTTTTGAAACAGACCGCGCCAAAATGCGAATAAAATGTAGCAATATATTCGTTCATTTCTTCAGTTTCAGGAGATAATCTTCTCCCTGTTCTGTCGCATTTACCTGGTAACCCTGGTGGGCTGCAAAGCGTGTGACATTTTCTTTAGCCGTCACATTATCCACCAGTACTTCATATTCTTTCTCACCGGATGCGAGTGCATTTTTTGTCATAATTACCGGTTCCGGACATGAAAGACCTCTTGCATCAATTGTTTTCATAAACATTCTCCTTATGTAACAACTTGTCAAATAACTTCAACAGCAGCGTCTTTTATTCTTTTCTTATGATCTTCTCATGCTATTTTACGTTTTCTCATGCTTCCTTTTTCCCGGAATTCAATGCCGCGATCACACATACCACAACAAAACCGATCACAACTGCAATTTTTCCATTCGCAGTCGGTCCATCTGCGGAAGAAGCAAGACCAAAGTTATGCGCAATAGCTGCACCTGTCATCAGGCCAAATACAGCTACAGCGGAATCCGTATTTCCCTCTCCTGCAAGTACCAGCTGACGAAGAGGACATCCGCCAAGAAGCACGCATCCAAAACCTGCCAGCATCATTCCAAGAGCATTCCATAATCCGTCTGTATGTGCAACTGCCTGTCCGGTAAATCCCAGATGGAAATAGGTATTTCCGGTCACTGCACTCAGAATCAGATTTCCGACAAATGCGCTGATCAGAATTGCTGCAAAACCGATCAGAAGCTTGTATTCTCTGAATAATACGGCATCACGGATACCGCCAACCATACAGAGACGTGTTTTCTGAGCCAATGCTCCTACGATCAGGCCTGCTGCCAGTGAGATCACAATTGCCGCATGTTTCGCACCGGGACCTCCGTCCGGTTCTGTAAAGTGGATAAATGCAGGTGCTGCAAGCAGAAGTACCAACAGCACAATTTCCACAACCGGGAAAAGAGCGCCTTCTGTTTTCTGCATTTTGTAGGAACGTTTCAGCGTATAACCTCTTTTCAGGAAAAATACGCCGGCAAGAATTCCGGCAACGAATCCCACAAGTCCGAAAACTGCATTCAGATCACCGCCGGCAAGGCGAAGAATCATACGGAACGGACAGCCCAAAAACATGAGACAGCCGATCATCACAAACATTCCAAGCACAAAACGTGTGACAGGAGCACTTCCTCCTCTTGGTTTAAATTCTTTGTTTACCAGTGCAAGAATGCAGGATCCCAGTACCAGACCGATAATCTCCGGACGGATGTACTGAACTGCTGCTGCAGAATGCAGTCCAAGTGCACCGGAAGTATCACGCAGGAAACATGCGATGCAGAAGCCCATATTTGCCGGATTTCCAAAAAATACAAGAGCTGCTGCAATCAGTCCGATGACCACACCGGCACCTGCAATGACTGTTTTTTCGTTTTTCATTCGTAACCCTTCCTTTCTCTTAGAAAATACCCGGAAACATTGTCCCGGGACTTTATAGTAATCATATCATTCTGGACCGGATTCTTCCAATAATTTATAGATTATTTTCGATAATATTTATAGATTTTATCAATAAATATTGGTATAATAACTTTTATAACTCGCTTTTGAAACCGATCTAATATTTGGAAACCAGTCATGTATTTATCGTGGGTTATACAAGTATCCTTCGATTATAAATATCACTTAAGAACGGAGCAGCATCATGAAAAAAATTTATCTTGATCAGGCAAGTACTTCTTTTCCCAAGGCACCCTCTGCAGCGGATATGGTTTACCAGTATCTAAGCGGATTTGCTGTAAATGTAAACCGGGGAGGGTATGAAACCGCCTATTCCGTGGAGGAACAGATTTACGATACCAGAGAGCAGCTTTGCCGGCTGTTCCATTTTAAGGACTGCAGAAATGTCATTTTTACCGGTAATATTACCGCCAGTCTGAATATTCTTCTCAAAGGGCTGCTTAAAAACGGAGACCATGTACTGGTATCTGCCATGGAGCACAATGCTGTCATGCGTCCTCTGACACAGCTTCTCTCCCACGGAGTCACGTTTGACCGTATTCCCTGCGGGACTGATGGAAGCATGGATCCGGAATCTGTCGAAAGTCTGATTCGTCCCAACACCAAAGTTCTTGTCTGTCTTCATGCTTCCAATGTGTGCGGCACCATCCTTCCTGTCCGTGAAATCGGACACCTCTGCCGTAAACATGGTATCTTTTTTATTCTTGACACGGCTCAGACTGCAGGAATCCTTCCTGTTGATATGGAGAAAATGAACATTGACGCTCTGGCTTTCACCGGACATAAAGGACTTCGCGGTCCTCAGGGAATCGGCGGTTTTCTGATCCGTCCGGAGCTGGCACAGCTGGTCGAACCTCTGCTCAGCGGAGGAACCGGAAGTATCTCACATACCGAAGAAATTCCCGCTTTTCTGCCTGACCGTTTCGAGCCGGGCACACCGAACATCCCGGGAATCCTTGGACTTCATGCCGCACTAAACGATCTGGAGAACAGTTCCAAGAATGATTTTTTCGAGATTTCCATGGAGAACAATTCTGGAAAAAATCTCTTCCAGCGTTCTATAAAAAACAGTTCCACAGATGATCTTTTCCAGAGTTCTATGGAACAAATTTTCCGGAAAGAAATGCATCTGACACAGTATTTCCTGGACGGAATCACACGCATGGATCCTGAGGAAAAAGAGATAAGAATCATCGGAAAAAAAGATACAAACGGGCGCTGTGCCGTGGTATCTCTGCAGACTCTGAATCTTGATATGGCGCAGGCTGCTTTTGAGCTGGACAGCAATTATGGAATCATGACCAGAGTCGGACTTCACTGCGCACCAAACGCACACAAGACACTGGGGACTTATCCTGCCGGAACCATCCGTTTTTCCTTCGGACAGGACAATACGGAAGAAGAATTGGACACCGCCCTTCATGCCCTGGCAGAAATTACGGGATGTCCGTATAAGGGAGAAAACCATCATGGAATTTAAACAATTGGAAGCATTTGTTGCAGTCGTGGAATACAACAGTTTTTCTGAAGCGGCACGCCATCTTTATCTGACACAGCCCACGATCAGCGCCCATATCCGTTCTCTGGAGACAGAACTCAATTCCCGCCTGATCATCCGCACTACTAAGAAAATTACAGTTACCACAAGAGGATATCAGCTTTATGACTGTGCGATTCAGATGCTGAACATGCGCAATCATCTGGTAGAAGAATTTACCGGAACCCGCAAAAAAATCATTGATATCGGTGTCTCCACAATCCCATCCTCCTACCTGCTTCCAGAGCTTTTGTGTGCCTTCGGGAAGGAGGCAGAGGACGTGTTTTTTCACTCCTGGCAGTCGGACAGCATGGGAGCGATTCAAAAAGTTCTGGACGGAAGTGTGGACCTGAGTCTGGTCGGCCAGGAAATTGACGAAGAATCCTGCTGTTTCATTCCCTTCTGCCAGGATTCTCTTGTCATTGCTACGCCAGTCAATGATCATTTTCTTGCCCGGAAAAACAACGAAATCTCTCTCGACAACCAAACCTTCCTCGAGGAATTTCTGAAGGAGCCTTTTATTCTCCGGGAAAACGGTTCCGGTACCCGCAAGGAAATTGATGTATTTCTGGAAGATCACGGCATTTCTTCTTCTCAGCTGAACGTGGTTGCCCGTATGAACGATCTGGAGTCTATCAAAAAGTCCATTGTCAACGGTCTGGGGATTTCCATCCTTTCTGCCCGTTCCGTTACAGATCTGCAAAAAACAAGGCAGATTCTCGTTTTTCCATTAGGAGAATCTGCCCGAAAGCGTACCTTTTCTATTGTTTACAGCAAAAACAGAATTCTGAAACCGCATGTAAAGCAGTTTATCAAATTCGTACAGGAATTTTACAAAATCCACTGATTTCCTTATATAGTTTCAATCTTGATCGTGTTGGTATTTCCTGTTTTTCCATTAATCTGACCGCCAGTGAGAACGAGACTGTCACCTTTTTTCAGTCCAAAAATCTTCTTTGCGCAGTAAACACCGTGATAGAACATCACATCCTGGGAATTGAACTCTTCGCTGAGGACCGGTGTCACAGCCCAGCTCAGATTCAGTTTGCGCCATACTTTTTCGGAGGTCGTCATGCCCATAATGTCTACCGGACAGCGGAAACGGCTGACCATACGGGCGGTCATACCGCTTAAGGAACTTACCACGATGCATTTGGCATTTACGTCAATTGCCATGGCACAGGTTCCATGGGAAATGGCATCCAGATTGCTGTGAATTTTATACTCATTGGTTCTGAACCACTCGGTGTAATCAATTCGCTGCTCGGTAAATTCTGCAATTTCAGCCATGTTCTTCACTGCTGCTACCGGGTAATCACCTGCAGCAGATTCTCCGGAAAGCATGACTGCGGAGGTTCCATCATAAACCGCGTTGGCAACGTCAGAAATCTCTGCACGGGTAGGACGCGGATTATGGATCATAGACTCCAGCATCTCTGTTGCAGTAATGACGCGCTTGCCCATCATACGGCATTTGCGGATCAGATATTTCTGTACGGAAGGCACTTCCACAAACGGAATCTCCACGCCAAGGTCACCGCGGGCTACCATAATACCATCTGCCAGAGAACAGATATCATCAATATTTTCCACGCCGGAACGGTTCTCGATCTTGGCGATAATATCAATATCTTTGCCTCCGTTTTCATCAAGGAAATCACGGATATCTTTCATATCCTGCTTCGTGGATACAAAAGAAGCGGCAACAAAATCCACATCATTTTCGATACCGAACAGCAGGTCTTCTTTATCCTGTTCACTGAGGAAATCGTTGGTCATCAGACGATTGGGGAAGTTCATACTCTTTCTGTCAGACAGCACACCGCCTGCGATTACCTTGCATACGGCATTGGTTCCTTCCAGGCTCTGTACCTCAAAAATCACCAGTCCATTATTGACCAGGATGGTATCGCCAACCTTCAGATCTTCGATCAGATGTTTATAAGTAACGGAAACCCTTGTCTGATCACCTACGATATCATCTGTCGTAAACGTAAAAGTGTCTCCGTCTGCAAGTTCAATTTTTTTATTTTCAAAAGTTTTAATCCTGTATTCCGGGCCTTTGGTATCCAGCATGATCGCAATCGGAAGATTGAGTTTTTTGCGGACTTTTTTGATCAGGTCGATCTTAATCTGATGCTCCTCATGCGTACCGTGGGAAAAATTCAGTCTGGCAATATTCATACCGGCTTTGCACATTTGTGTCAATGTCTCTTCATTATCACTGGCAGGTCCAATGGTACAGATAATTTTTGTCTTGCGCATATGTTCCCTCCTTGTATTGTTCTGTTTTTATTCTAACACATTTCTGCTTAAATTACAGCAGTATTTTGTCAAGTAAATGTTAAAAACGCTGTAAGTTTTATCCATATTTTTTTCGATGACTACGTCTTCTTATACAGATATCACAAATCAAAAAAATCGTTAAATGATATCACACTATTCCATCAAAAAGGAGCCTCCTGTTCAAAAGAGACTCCAAAAAAATCATTTACATTTTACGAAAACGTTCATATTTGTGCTGTGCCAGAGCTTCGCCGCTCATAGACTGATATTCACTTAAGAATGCCTGAATTCCCAGTTCCAGTTTTTCCGCAGTTTCGACCAGATTCTCCTTTGTCAGAAACTCCTCTTCCCGGATTACCTGTTCTACGATTCCAAGCGACTTCAGATCTGCGGCTGTAAGCTTCATAACTTTTGCCGCTTCTTTGGCTTTTTTGCTGTCTTTCCAAAGAATAGACGCAAATCCTTCCGGAGAAAGAATCGAATAAATCGAATGCTCCATCATCCAGACTTCATCTGCCACAGCCAGCGCAAGGGCACCTCCGCTTCCGCCCTCACCGATGACTACAGAAAGAATCGGAACCTTCAGAGCCGAAAGTTCATAAAGATTTCTGGCAATTGCTTCTCCCTGTCCTCTCTCTTCTGCCTCAAGTCCGCAGAACGCTCCCGGAGTATCCACAAAACAAATCACAGGACGGCCAAATTTTTCAGCCTGCTTCATCAGACGGAGAGATTTACGGTATCCTTCCGGAGAAACCATACCGAAATTATGAGCAATGTTTTCCTTAGTTCCGTGTCCTTTTTCCTGTACGATCACCGTCACAGGCTGCCCCTGAAAGAACGCAATTCCGCCAATCACTGCCCTGTCATCCCCGTAATAACGGTCTCCATGCATCTCCACAAAATCTGTAAAAAGATACTGAATATAATCGCTTCCTGTAGGCCGTTCCTTATCCCTGGCAAGCTGTACATGCTCCCAGGCAGACATTTCCTGCAGCGGTTTTTCCGGCTGAAATGCCTGATCCAGAAGTTCTCTGCATTTCTCGTGCGGCAGTGTATTTACCGTCTTCTTTTGATGCATTTTCAGGACCTTACCAAGGACTTCTCTCTGCTGTTCCCGCTCCACAATTCCGTCAATAAAGCCATGCTCCAGAAGAAATTCTGATCTCTGGAAGCCTTTCGGCAATTTCTGCCCAATCGTCTGCTCAATGACTCTTGGACCTGCAAATCCGATCAGCGCATTCGGCTCTGCCAGAATAATGTCACCAAGCATGGCAAAGCTTGCCGTCACCCCGCCTGTAGTCGGATCTGTAAGAACACTGATGTACAAAAGTCCTGCATCACTGTGACGCTTCAGTGCTGCCGATGTCTTTGCCATCTGCATCAGGGAAACAATCCCTTCCTGCATTCTGGCTCCACCTGAACAGGCATAAAGAATCACCGGAAGTCTTTCCTCTGTGGCTCGTTCCACAGCCCGGGTGATTTTTTCTCCCACAGCCTCTCCCATGCTGGCCATCAGAAAACGTCCGTCACAGATTCCAAGAACAACCGGGATCCCGTTGATCGCAGCTTTTCCCGTAAGGACTGCCTCATTGAGTTTCGTTTTTTCCTGGAGTACTTTCACTTTTTCTTCATATCCGCGAAACTGAAGCGGATTGTCAGACACCACATCACTGTCCCATTCCTGAAAGCTGTTCTGATCTGCGATCATTTCCACTCTGCGGCGGGCATGCACACGGAAATAATTGCAGCAGTGAGGACAAATATAATAATTATTTCTGACCTCTTCCACAAAAACTGCTGCTTTGCAGGCATTACATTTTTTCAGAAGACCATCCGGTACTTCCGGGCGATCGGAATCTCCGGATTTCACCGGCTTTGTCACTGTTTTTTTAAACATATGCTGAAATTTCATTTCCATATACCCCATTCTTCTCATGAACTGTGCAGCCGGATTCTGCATCTGCAGCAGACCGCATTACCGTCATCATCCTACTCTGCAGAAGAGAACCCGCTGAGAAATTCGATGTCAAAATCCCCTGACTGATAGACAGGATCACTGATGATTTCAAACTGAAAATCCACATTGGTATCGATTCCTTCAATGATCACTTCTCCCAGAGCACTCTGCATTTTTGCAATGGCATCTTCTCTGGTATCTCCATGAACAATCAGTTTTGCCACCATGGAATCATAATATGGCGGAATGGTATATCCGGCATAAATATCAGTATCTACACGAATTCCCTGTCCTCCCGGGAAATGCAGTTCACGGATGGTTCCAGGACACGGACGGAAATTTTTCGCCGGATTTTCTGCATTGATACGGCATTCAATCGCATGTCCCCGAATCACTACATCTTCCTGGGTAAGGCTGAGAGGCATCCCTGACGCAATCTTAATCTGCTCTTTGACAAGATCAATGCCGGTTACCCATTCTGTTACCGGATGTTCCACCTGAATCCGGGTATTCATCTCCATAAAGTAGAATTTTTCGTTTTTTTCAAGAAGGAATTCAATGGTTCCCGCATTCACATAGTGAGCGGCTTTTGCAGCCTTTACTGCTGCTTCTCCCATCTTCCTGCGAAGCTCTTCCGATACGGCTATTGACGGAGATTCTTCCACCATTTTCTGATGGTTTCTCTGAATTGAACAGTCTCTTTCTCCCAGATGAATCACATTTCCCTGAGAGTCTGCCAGTATCTGAAATTCAATATGTCTTGGATGTTCCACATAGTGTTCAATATACATGGTGCCATCTCCGAAAGCCATCTGGGCTTCCTTCTGAGCCGTCTGAAATGCAAGAGCAAACTCCTCCGGCTGATAAGCGGTACGCATGCCTTTTCCCCCGCCTCCAAGAGCCGCTTTGACAATGACCGGATAGCCGATCCGCTGTGCTTCCTGCAGTCCTGTTTCCACATCCATCACCGGTTTATCCGTACCTGGAATGACCGGAACTCCTGCTGCCACCATGGTATTTCTTGCAACCTGTTTATTTCCGAGATTCTGGATCACACGGGAATCCGGACCCACAAAAGTCACCCCGCACTGCTCACAGAATTCGGCAAATCTGGCATTTTCCGAAAGAAATCCGAACCCGGGATGAATGGCATCCGCCCCGGAAACCAGAGTCGCACTCATGATACGTTCCATATTCAGATAGCTCTCTGAAGAGGGAGCAGGTCCGATGCAGATTGCTTCATCCGCAAGCTGCGCATGAAGGCTGTCTTTGTCTGCTTCTGAATAGACAGCCACCGTTTCTATTCCCATTTCCCTGCACGCACGGATAATCCGCACGGCAATTTCTCCCCGATTGGCAATCAATAACTTTCGAATCATATCCACACCTTTATCCGATCATAAATGTCAGTTCTGCTTTTACAGCAACTTTTCCGTCAACCGTGGCAATGGCTTCCCCGATGCCCACCGGACCTTTCTGTTTCATGATTTTCGTCTCCAGACGAAGCTTATCCCCTGGCACTACCTTATGTTTAAAACGGCACTTATCAATACCGCCGAAATAAGCGATTTTTCCTTTGTTCTCCTCTTTGGACAGGATAGCAACCGCACCCGTCTGCGCAAGAGCTTCCACGATCAGAACCCCCGGCATCACCGGTTCCTGCGGAAAATGTCCGCGGAAAAAGTCTTCACGAAAGGTCACACATTTATATCCAACGGCGAATTCACCCGGTACATAATCTTCAATATAATCCACCAGCAAAAACGGATGGCGATGAGGAAGAATCTCCTCAATCTGTTTCACATTCAAACTGTTCATTCTGCCGTCCTCCTGTCTCATTATTTAATCCGGAACAGCGGCTGTCCATACTCCACAGCCTGTGCATTCTCCACATAAATTTCTGCCACTTCGCCGTCAAAATCGCTCTCGATTTCATTCATCAGCTTCATAGCTTCCACAATGGCAAGAATCTGTCCTTTTTTTACATGATCTCCCACTTTTACAAAAGGTTCCGCATCCTCAGCCGGAGCTGCATAGAAGGTTCCCACCAATGGAGATTTCACAAGATTCCCCTCTGCTTCCTCTGGTGTTACCGCGGATGCCTGCTGTATTTCTGACGGTGCCGCAATACCGGCTGCCGGTATTACAGAAGCTGCGCTGAGTGCAGACATATCCACACCGCCGGCAATCATTTTTGTTTCCTTTCCACATTTCATGGAAAGTTTTACACTGTCACTTTCGTAATGAAAAGATGTCAGCTTTGAATCCGACACATGGTCGATCAGTTCCAGTATCTGTTCAAATTCCATGTTCTGCTGCCTCCTTTAACCTTCGATGCACATTCTTTTTTTCGCCTGATACCAGACGATCAGTCTTCAAATTTTTTCACCAGAATGGTTCCGTTATGTCCGCCGAATCCCAGAGAATTGCTCATGGCATAACGTACTTCCTGATGTGCCGGTGCACCGATGGTATAATCCAGATCCAGTTCCTCATCACACTGCTCTGTACCTACTGTCTGATGGATAAAACCATCCTGAATACTTTTTACGCACACGATAAATTCCACACCACCGGCAGCGCCAAGCAAATGTCCCACCATGGATTTTGTAGAATTGATCTTCACGTCTTTTGCAGCATCTCCAAACGCTGCTTTGATAGCTCTTGTCTCAAAAAGGTCATTGTGATGCGTAGCGGTACCATGAGCATTGATATAGTCCACATCTGCCGGTGTAATGCCGGCTTCTTTCATAGCATCTGTCATGGCTCTTGCAGCCCCGCTTCCATCTTCGATCGGGGAAGTGATATGGAATGCATCTGCTGTTGCGCCATATCCCACCACTTCCGCAAGAATTCTGGCACCTCTGGCTTTTGCATGTTCCAGTTCCTCCAGAACAACGATTCCGGCGCCCTCACCGATGACAAAACCGTTTCTGTCCTTATCAAAAGGAATAGATGCTCTCGCTGGATCGTCACTGGTACTGAGAGCTGTCAGACTCGTAAATCCCGCTACTGCAACCGGGCAGATGGAGCCTTCTGTTCCACCGGCAAACATCACATCTGCGTCTCCGTACTGAATGGCACGGAACGCATCACCAATACAATGAGTTCCTGTGGCACATGCAGTTACCACGTTGGTACATTTTCCTCTGGCACCTGTCACGATGGAAATATTGCCTGCTGCCATATTGGAGATCATCTTCGGTACGATCAGGGGATCCACCTTGGACGGACCTTTTTCTTCAATACGTTTTACTGCGGATTCCGCAACCTGGAGGCTTCCGATTCCGGAGCCTACGATCACACCCACACGGAACGGATCTTCCTTTTCCATAGCAAGTCCGGAGTTTTTCATCGCTTCCAGAGCGGCAGCAACTGCATACTGGGAAAACAGTTCCATTCTTCTGGATGCCTTGAAATCCATACGCTCTTTTGCCACAAAATCCTTTACTTCGGCTGCCAGTTTTACTTTATAATCTGTGGTATCAAATTTTGTGATCGGACCGATTCCGACCTTTCCGGCTTTCACACCTTCCCAGAAAGATTCCACATCATTTCCGATAGGTGTTACCGCACCGAGTCCTGTTACTACCACTCTACGCTTCATATTTACCTCCCAAATCTGTTCATTTTTCTGCAAAATTTCCTCTGCTGAACAGTCTGATTTCCATTTACATTGCCATTCCGCCATCTACACAAAGCACCTGTCCGGTAATGTAACGGGCACCGTCAGACGCCAGAAAAGCTGCTGCCTTAGCAATATCTTCCGGAGTACCGAATGTTCCCATAGGGATCATTCCCTCCGCGGATTCTTTGACTTTATCAGAAAGAACACTAGTCATATCTGTCTGGATAAATCCCGGTGCAATGGCATTTACCGTAATTCCTCTGGATGCCAGTTCCTTGGCTGCTGATTTCGTCAGACCGATAATGCCTGCTTTTGATGCTGCATAGTTGGCCTGTCCCGCATTTCCGCTGACACCTACCACAGAAGCAAGACTGATAATGCGTCCGCTTCTCTGTTTCAGCATCTGCCGGGAAACATGACGCATGCAGTTAAAGGTACCTTTCAGATTCACATCCACAACTCTGGAAAAATCTTCTTCACTCATACCCATAAGCAGTCCGTCTTTGGTGATTCCGGCATTATTTACCAGAATATCTACTCTTCCATATTCTTTGATCACTGCCTTGAAAAACTCGCCGCAGGCGGTAAAATCAGCCACATTGCACTGATAAACATCGGCTTCTCCGCCTTCTGCCTCGATCTGTTTTCTGGTCTCTTCTGCTTTTTCTGCAGAACCGTTATAATTGATAATGATAAATGCGCCTTCTCTTGCAAGCTCCAGAGCAATGGCTCTTCCGATCCCTTTGGCTGCGCCTGTCACAACTGCTACTTTTTTCTCTGTCATGAATTTGCCTCTGCTTTCCTGCACGCTTCCACTACTGCATACATATCCTCTGCATTCTGAATGTTATATACTTTTACGCTTCTGTCAATCTTACGAAGAAAACCTGCAAGAGTCTTTCCCGGGCCGATCTCCACGAAGGTATCCACACCCTGCGCGATCATATTTTCCATACTCTGCTGCCATCTGACAGAAGAGGAAATCTGCCTTTCCAGGAGAGCTTTTGTTTCTCTGATATCTTCCACATACTGTGCAGTTACATTGGTCACATAAGGGATTTTCAATGGTGAAAGCTCTACGTTTTCCAGAACTTTTCCAAGTTCCTTTCCGGCTTCTGTAAGCATCTGTGAATGGAACGGACCGCTGACATTCAGAGGAAGCACACGCTTTGCACCGGCATTTTTTAACTGCTCGGAAGCCTGCTCAACGGCTTCTTTCACACCGGAGATTACAATCTGACCGGGACAGTTATAATTGGCAATTGTTACCCCTTCAATGGTATCTGTGATCTTTTCGATTTCTTCTGCTTTCATTCCCAGAACAGCAGCCATACTGCCCTTTCCGGCAGGTACCGCCTGTTCCATCAGAATCCCTCGTTTGCGGACTGTGGTAATGGCATCTTTCAGAGTCATGCCTCCTGCGGTTTCCAGCGCACAATATTCGCCAAGACTGAGACCTGCTGTCACATCCGGATGAAGCCCCTGTTCCTCCACAACCTTTGTCATGGCAAGACAGGTGGTCACCATTGCAGCCTGTGTATATTCTGTCAGATCCAGTCTGTCATTTTCCTCAAAACAAAGCTCCTTCATATCCAGGTCCAGCCACTGGGATGCCTGGTCAAATACCTCTTTTGCTGTCTCGAATTTCTCGTAAAAATCTTTTCCCATTCCCGCCTTCTGGGCTCCCTGTCCGGGATATATAAATGCAATCTTACTCATAAAGGGATGTTCCTTTCAGCAAATGTTCCGTCTCTTTTACAAGCTTCTGAATCAGTTCTTCACAGGTCATTTTTTCTTTTACAAGACCTGCGCTCTGTCCTGCCATAACGCTTCCGGTTTTTACATCACCGTCAATGACTGCTTTTCTTAAACCGCCGAGAGTCAGCTGTTCCAGTTCTTCAAAAGATGCTCCTTCTGCTTCTTTTTTCAGATATTCTCCTGTCATCTGGTTGCGGAGCGCACGTACCGGATGACCAGTGGAACGGCCAGTTACTCTTGTATCAATATCTCTTGCCTTAATAACAAGATCTTTGTAATTTTCATGTACCCAGCATTCTTTTGTTACAATGAAATGGGTTCCCATCTGAACTGCCTCGGCACCCAGCATAAATGCTGCTGCAATCCCGCGTCCATCTGCAATTCCTCCGGCTGCGATCACCGGAATCTGCACTGCATCCACCACCTGCGGAACCAGTACCAGAGTCGTTGTCTCACCAATGTGTCCGCCGGACTCTGTTCCCTCTGCCACCACAGCATCTGCACCGCAGCGCTCCATTCTTTTTGCAAGAGCCACTGATGCGACTACAGGGATGACTTTGATACCCGCTTCTTTCCACATTTTCATGTATTTTTCCGGGCTTCCGGCACCTGTGGTAACTACCTTGACACCTTCCTCTGCAACAACCTCTGCAATCTCATCTGCATAAGGACTCATCAGCATAATGTTGACGCCAAATGGCTTATCTGTAAGTTTTTTTGTTTCTCTGATCTGTTCACGGACCCAGTCTGCAGGTGCGTTGGCAGCTCCGATAATACCAAGACCGCCGGCTTCTGATACAGCAGCAGCCAGATGATATTCTGCGACCCATGCCATACCGCCCTGAATGATCGGATATTCAATTCCAAGTAACCGGGTGATTCTCGTTTCCATAAAATGCCTCCTGTTTTGAAAACTTTTATGTATCTGATTTACGGATTTTTATTTCATTTTCTATTGGATTTTTTCCCGTAACTGCGAAGGTACGGAACCCTTACTGAATTTTCTGGATATATGCTTCTACATTGCCGATAGTCTTGATTTCTTCCAGATCTTCTGTCGGAATTTCCACGCTGAATTCTTCTTCCAGTGCCATTACCAGTTCAAAAAGATCCAGAGAATCTGCTCCCAGATCTTCTTTAAAAGAAGTTTCTGCTGTCAGGCTGCTTACCTCAGTTCCTAATGCTTCTGCTGTGATTTCTTTGATTTTTTCTAACATGATTTTGTTCTCCTTTTTCTTCTTTTCTTATTTTTATTATCAAACAATTGGGGATTACTTACTCTATTTCTTCCACTCAATCAGACTTGCGCCATAGGAAAGCCCTGCACCAAATCCGGAAAGAATTATTTTTTCTCCGCTTTTCAATGCACCGGATCTGTTCAGATTGTCCAGAAGAATCGGTATGCTGGCGGAAGAGGTATTTCCATATTCCTCCATATTGATCGGAAACTTCTCCATACTCTGCTTCAGACGTTTTGCCACAGAACGCACAATCCGTTCATTGGCCTGATGAAGCAGGAAATAATCAATCTGCTGTACATCCAACTGTGTTTTTTCCAGCAGCTCATCAATGGCTTCCGGAACCTTGGATACAGCAAATTTAAATACTTCTTTCCCATCCATCTGCATGTATGTCTCAGGGGCTGCTGCACATTTTTCATAAGCAATTCTGTTTCTGCTGGTGCAGGTCAGAACGCCTCCTTTTTCTCCATCGGAATGTGTTACCTGTGCAAAAATCCCTTCATCCTCTGCTCTCAGAACAGCAGCTCCGGCCCCGTCTCCAAACAGGATACAGGTGGAACGGTCCTGCCAGTTTGTCAGGTTGGAAAGGGTCTCTGCTCCGACGATCAGCGCCGTTTTGTACACTCCCTGTCCCAGATATGCCTGTGCTGTATTCAGGGCAAACAGAAAGCCTGTACAGGCAGCATTCAAGTCAAAACAAGTTGCATTTACTGCACCGATATGTTTCTGGATTTCACAGGAGGTGCTTGGCATGATCTGATCCGGCGAAATCGTTGCCGCAATGATCAGTTCCACTTCCTCCGGCTTCATACCGGCATTTTCGAGAGCATTTATGGCCGCCTGTGACGCAAGATATGCCGTAGTTTCTTCCCCACCGGCAATATGGCGTCTGTCCACTCCTGTCCTCTCTCTGATCCATTCATCGCTGGTCTCCACCATTCCGGCGAGCTTCTGATTATCCCATACCTCCACCGGCACGCAGGAACCAGTTCCGCAAATTTTTCCTATCATAGTCCTTTTCCTATTTGTTTTGGTTTTAAAGTATTTTGATTATCAAAATAAATGATTCTTTAGTATTTGTCAAGAGGAAATTACAAATTTGTTAAAAAAACACTTCAAATGACGATAACGGATAAACCCAACAGCTGAAATCAGAGATATATAAAAATGAGCTGCGAAATCAACATAGATGATTCCGCAGCTCATCTTCTCTGACATAAGAACTGTGTTCTTTACTAAAATTTGTTTGCAAATTGCTTTCCGACAGATGTGCGTCACAATTTGCAAACACGTTCTAATCTCAGTACCGGTCAGTCTTCAAAATCCAGATAAGCCCCTTTCATCGGACTTACCGCATGTTCACTGAACAGACGCAGCACACCTTTCTTATATTTACGCTCTCTCGGCTTCCAGTTTTTCCTGCGTTCAGCCAGAACTGCATCCACTTCCTCCGGAGTTTTCTTCGCTCCCTGGATTCCGATGATATTCAGTCTGCGTTCCATTACATCGATCTCGATCAGGTCGCCTTCTTCTACCAGAGCAATCGGACCGCCATCAGAAGCCTCCGGGCTGCAGTGACCGATTACAGGACCTGTGGATGCCCCGGAAAAACGTCCATCTGTGATCAGTGCGATACTTCTTCCCAGTTCTTTATCACTGCTGATTGCTTCCGAAGTATAGAACATTTCCGGCATACCGCTGCCTTTTGGTCCCTCATAACGGATAAATACCGCATCGCCTTTCTGTACCTTGTGCTTCAGAACCGCATCCAGACATTCTTCTTCACTGTCAAATGGTCTTGCATGCAAAACTGCCCGGAACATTTCCTTCGGGCAGGCGGTGTGTTTGATCACCGCGCCTTCCGGTGCCAGATTTCCTCTCAGGATTGCAATACTTCCGTCTGTGCCGATTGCCTGGTCATACGGACGGATAATATCTTCTCTGGTCACAGACACTCCATAACGGGCATTAAAATCCTGCAGCCATTTGTTGCATCTTTCATAAAAACCATTGTTCTTCAGTTCTTCCAGATTTTCTCCAAGCGTTTTTCCTGTTACTGTTTTTACATTCAAATGAAGATGCTCTTTGATTTCTTCCATGATTGCAGGTACACCACCGGCATAATAGAACACTTCTGCCGGCCATCTTCCTGCCGGACGGACATCCAGAAGATAGCGTGCATTTCTGTGCAGTCTGTCAAAGGTATCACCTGTAATCTCAATGCCGAACTCATGCGCAATCGCAGGCAAATGCAGTAGACAGTTGGTACTTCCGGAAACAGCAGCATGAACCAGAATGGCATTTTCAAAGCTTTCCAGAGTCACGATCTCACTGGGCTTCATTCCCGGTTCTTTTGCCATTTCTACCGCACGTTTTCCTGCCTGTCTGGCAAAGGCCAGAAGATCCGGACTGGTTGCAGGCATGAGTGCACTTCCCGGCAAAGCCAGTCCAAGCGCTTCTGCCATAATCTGCATGGTAGAAGCAGTTCCGATAAAAGAACATGCACCGCAGCTTGGACATGCATTGCATTTTGCCCAGTTCAGCTTCTCTTCGTCTATCTCGCCTCTCTGATATTTGGCGCTGTACATTCCAAGCTGTTCCAGAGTCAGCATCTCCGGACCGGCATTCATCGTACCGCCAGGAACAACGATCGAGGGAATATCCACTCTTGCAAGGCCCATAAGATTTCCCGGAAGTCCTTTGTCGCAGCTTGCCAGATAAACACCTGCGTCAAAAGGTGTGGCATTTGCATGAATCTCAATCATATTTGCAATCATCTCACGGCTTGCAAGACTATAATTGATTCCGTCTGTTCCCTGACTTTCTCCGTCACAGATATCGGTACAGTGATATCTTGCCCCATGGCCGCCAGCTTCCTCTGCACCTTTTCGTACTTCCTCCACCAGGATATCCAGATGACCGCTTCCCGGATGGCTGTCTCCAAAAGTGCTTTCAATAAAAATCTGCGGTTTTGCCAGGTCTTCCGGTTTCCAGCCGGTTCCAATACGAAGCGGGTCCAGTTCCGGTGCCAGTTCCCGCATTTTCTGACTTACTAATTCCATAACATTTCGTCCTTTCCATTTTTTATGTCTGTGCACATATTAGTTTTTTATTACTTGCAAAACACAGTTTCTGTCTATCTTTTTATGCGAAAAAAGAAATGATCAAAGCCACCACAAATCCGGTTCCGCCTACAAGCGTCTCCATAATCGTCCATGTTTTCAGTGTTGTTTTCTCATCCATTCCTACGAGCGATTTTACCAGCCAGAAACCGGAGTCATTGAAATGAGAACAAACCGTTGCGCCGCCGGCAATTGCTGCTGTCGTACATGCAAGATACAGCGGAGAAAGACTCGCGATTTCCGGCATTGCTGCAATAATTCCGGCTGCCATAGTCATCGCTACTGTGGAAGATCCCACACAGATTCTTACAAGGGCAGCTACAATAAACGCAACTACCACAATGGGAAGGTTTGCAGAAGAAACAGCATTTCCAATGACATCACCCAGACCGGAATACTGCAGCATATACCGAAGAACACCGCCACAGGCAGTTACCAGAAGAATCAGACCGGTAGGCTCCAGCGATTTTGTCATAATTTTTTCCAGTTCATCCATTTTATATCCGTGTTTGATACCAAGAATCAGCATTGCTGCAATCGTTGCAATCAAAAGTGCCACAAACGGCTCTCCAAGGAATCCAAGAATCGGGCGAACCGGTTCCAGCGCATCCACCACACCGGCAATAGAATCCAGAATGATCAGTACCAGCGGAATCAGGATAATCCCCACAATCGTCCAGAAATTCGGAAGCTTTGATTCATCAAAATCCTGCTGATTGGCCACATGCTGAGGTACTGGTATCATATATTTTTTTCCGCAGATAGAGCCCCATACAGGTCCTGCCACGATCATGGCAACCACACCGCAGGCAATTCCTACCATGATTACCCATCCAAGTTCCACATTCAGCATCGTACTTACAAGAACCGGACCAGGAGTCGGCGGAATGAACGCATGTCCTACAGCCAGTCCGGCAAGCAGCGGAATGGCATAAAACAGAGAAGAACGGTTTGTTTTCTTTGCCAGAGAAAAAGCCAGTGGAATCAGAATGATCAATCCTGCATCAAAGAATACCGGCATTGCAATTACGAGACCGGTGATTCCCAGAGCCCATGCAGCTTTTTTATCACCAAACCATCTCACCATGGTAACTGCCAGGGTCTGGGCGCCTCCTGACGCCTCCAGAATAGCACCGAACATAGAACCAAGACCTACCAGCAGAGCAATTCCCTTCAGTGTATTTCCGATACCGTCATTTACCGCGCTGATAATATCTTCAAACGACATTCCGGCACCCAGTCCAATTACAAGAGCTCCGATCAGAATGGCGACCATCGCCTGGACTTTACATTTAATAATCAATACAAGCAAAATCACAAGACCTATCAATGCAGCAATGACCAATCTGGTCGGATTCAAAACAACAGCTGTATCTGCAGCCATAAATAATATACCTCCTTCAACTTATCCCCTCAATTTCATCTTCCACACTCCAGCATCCTCTTATGACATCTGATGAAACCGAATTAATTTTTGTTATTTTCCTTTTTAACATATGACGTCTTATGTTATCTTGGTTTAATTATATTTTTTCTTCCTTATAAAGTCAATACATCTGATGTCTTTTATTCCTTTTCTACTTTTTCACCAAAAAAAGAAGCGGATTATGTATAAATAACCCGCTGTTTTTGTTTATTATTGCCAAAGGCATCTTATCTGTCCGATTTCTGTTGCTTCTCTGCATGCTCCTCCAACCGTTTCATAAGAATCTGGCGGTTATACGTCAGATGCATGATCATTGCACATTTTGCTCCCAGAGAATCTCCCTTCGTGACCGCTTCTGTAATCGCCCGGTGGGTATCTATCGTTTCCTGAAATAATGTTCGATGTGTCAGATTCGCAAATGTCATCACTGCTGTATTGATGACCGGAATCAGTGTTTCCACTACCCGGTTTTTGCTGCATTTTGCAATAAATGTATGAAATTCGATATCTTTGGGAATATGATTCTTTCCGGACCGGTAAAGATTCTCCACCTCATCGCAGAGCGCTTTCAGCTGCTCACGCTCCCTGGAATCGGCATATTCCGCTGCCATAGAGGCTATTTCCGGCTCCAGCATCAGACGTACCTCAAACAATTCCAGTGCCAGCTTATATTTATCCTGAAATCTGGACAAACCCAGGGGATCATCCTCCAGTGTGCTGGTACTGATCACATAAGTCCCGGAACCTCTGCGCACCTCCAGAATTCCTTTGGAAACCAGAGCCTTCACAGCTTCCCTTATGGTACTTCTTCCTACTCCGAATTTCTCCGCCAGTTCAAATTCATTCGGAATCTTCTGACCAATTTCCAACGGCTCCTCCAGGATAAAATTCATCAGCTCATCTTCTACCTGAGAGCCTAATAACTTTTTATTAACTTTTTCAAACTGATACATCATTCTCTCCGTTTTTCCACGCTGAATCTGCCTTCTGTACAGAATCTGCCTTTTACATATTTTTCTTTTGTATTTTTATTCTTCGTAAGATACACTAAGTATAGCGTTTTATAAATATCTGAACAAGTATAAATTTCATTATTTTTTAATTATCGGCAGACCTCGGGCTTTACTCTTTTCTCCGGGAGTAGTATACTGACCTTACTATAAATGCTCCGAATCTTGAACTGGCTGTCAACGAATGTATACAACATGGTATTCTTGCAGATTATCTGTTAAGAAAGAGCAGTGAGGTGATAAATATGTTAATGGCTGAATATGATTACGAAACAGATATTGCTGTACAACGACAGGAAGCAGCAGAAAAGCAACAAAAATAGCTGACAATAAACGCTTTGTTGAGGACATCGAAAAAATATCAAAAAATTTTCGCATTTCCATACAGGAAGCCTGTGAAAAATTAGATAGTTCCTATGAGAAATATCTTGAGAGTAAAAACAGTTAAATATGTGATAAACACATTCAACGCAAAAGAGGACGCCTTCCCCATGGGAATCGTCCTCTTTTGCGTCATGTAAAATGTAGGTGTCTGTAACTGATGTGCATTCAGCTACGAATGGGTTATCAGAAATTCCGGAGATACAGCCGGAGGAACCGTATCACCGGAAAAGAATCAGGCATTTTCCAATTGTTTATTCTGTTCTCAGAAGTAAACATCCCTTTGATTAATCTTTTCTTTTTAAATGTCTCTGATTATCTCTGAACACGTCCGGAAGCATCGCCGCCGGCAAGTTTTGCAACTTCGTCCATAGATACCATGTTGTAGTCACCTTCGATAGAATGTTTCAGGCAGGATGCTGCAACTGCGAATTCGATGGTAGACTGAGCATCATAGCCGCTTAATGTAGCTGCGATCAGACCGCCGCCAAAGCTGTCACCGCCGCCTACACGGTCAACAATGTGCATTTTGTATTTCTTGCTGAAATAGAAGTCATTGCCGTCATAAAGCATTGCAGACCAGTTGTTGTCATTTGCAGAGAGAGACTCACGAAGAGTAATGGCAACTTTTTCGAATCCGAAACGGTCAGCAAGCTGTTTTGCAACATCCTTATATCCTTCATGGTTTACAGTACCGGCAGTAACATCGGTATTTGCAGCTTTGATGCCGAATACATCAGCAGCATCTTCCTCATTGGCAATGCAGACATCTACATATTTGCAGAGTTCACCCATCACCTGTCCTGCTTTTTCCTTGCTCCAGAGTTTATTTCTGTAATTCAGGTCACAGGAAACTTTTACGCCAAGTTCTTTGGCTGCTTTGCAGGCTTCCAGACAGATTGCTGCCACATTGTCATTGAGAGCCGGAGTAATTCCGGTAAAATGGAACCATTCAGCGCCGTCCAGAATTTCTTTCCAGTTGAAATCTTCTGAAGATGCAGTATAGATGGAGGAACCTGCACGGTCATAGATTACTTTGGAAGGTCTCTGGGATGCACCTTTTTCGAGGAAATAAATACCTACACGGTCACCGCCGCGGGCGATTCTGGATGTATCTACTCCATATCTTCTCAGCGAGTTTACAGCTGCCTGACCGATTTCGTGGGTCGGAAGCTTGGTTACAAAAGATGCATCAAAGCCATAGTTGGCAAGTGAAACCGCAACGTTAGCTTCGCCGCCGCCGAAGGTTGCTCCTAATTTATCCACCTGCACGAAACGATAATATCCTTCCGGTGCAAGTCTTAACATCAGTTCTCCGAAGGTAACTACTTTTTTACTCATGATTATTTTCCTCTGCTTTCTTTAACAATTTCTACTGCTTCCTGCGCTAATTCTCTGATTTTATCAAATTCTCCTGCCTCTACAAGGCTTCCTTTTACCATCCAGCTTCCGCCGCATGCGAGGATTCTGTCATATGCCAGGTATTCTCTTACATTCTTCGGGTTAATTCCACCGGTAGGCATGAATTTCATTCCCACATACGGAGCCGCCATAGCTTTGATCATATTCAGACCGCCTGCCGGTTCTGCCGGGAAAAATTTCACAACATCCAGACCAAGTTCAATGGCCTGCTCTACTTCACTTGGAGTACATACACCAGGTGTTACCGGTACGCCTTTTTCTATACAATATTTTACAACTTTCGGATTCAGACCCGGGCTTACGATAAATTTCGCACCTGCATCTACTGCACGGTCAACCTGTTCCGTAGTAAGAACAGTACCTGCGCCTACGAACATCTCCGGAAATTCTCTGCTCATGATACGGATGGATTCTTCTGCTGCTTCTGTACGGAAAGTAACTTCCGCACATGGAAGGCCGCCTTCACAAAGAGCCTTTGCCAGTGGAGCTGCATCCTTGGCATCGTTTAAAACTACTACCGGGATAATTCCGGTTTCCTGGATTTTCTTTAATACTTCATTCATGTTTTTGTCCCCTGCTTTCCTTCTTATTCTGCTGCCATTCTCAACTGTCGGTCCCCAATGATTTTTTAGCGGTTTTGGTTTGTGTTACATTTCAGCTAATAGTCAATCTTCTCTGAAGCCTTTTTATTGTTTCATATTATGAAACTATATTTCATATTATGAACTTCTTATGTTTCTGATTATACTCACTTTCCCACTATTGTCAAGACGTTCCAATACTTTTTTATTCATTTTTTTGTTCTTTTAAAAATACATTCCTTAAACTATTTTAACCTCTTTTCCTCTTTTTCATGCTGATGTATTTTCCCATTTGCCCTTCTCTGATAATCGTGCTACAATAGCCACTGAAACAATCTACTATTTTCGTATCTGTTCAGCACACAGAAGCTTATTTTCTGAACAGTTGCTTATTTTCACAAACAGGAGTGTCACTTCATGGAAGAAAAAAACCCGATACAGGTATCAGAACGTATCTTCAGCGCAATCGAATGCCTTGCTCAGAATGGTCCCATGGGTCTTCTGGAACTGAGCAAAGAATTGAATCTGAATAAAACTACCGTCCACAGGATTCTCAATTCTCTGATCTGCATGGACTATGCAAGACAGGATCCGGAATCTCTGAAATACAGTCTTACCTTTAAATTCTGCGGCATTTCCAACCAGATTCTTGCCCAGAACAATATGATCGACCTTGCACGTCCATACCTCAAAGAACTTGCCGAACAGACCGGTGAAACAGTTCATCTGGTGGAAATTGACGGTGGTCAGGCAGTCTATATTGATAAAGTGGAAGCCTCCCGCGGTTCTGTCCGCCTTGTTTCCATGGTGGGTAAATCCATCCCTCTGTATTGTTCCGGAGTTGGCAAAGCCATGCTGGCTGATATGAGTGATGACAGAATTAAAGCCATCTGGGAATCCAGCAATATCCGCAGGCTGACTGATTATACGATTACTGATTATTCACAGTTTATGAAACTGATCCAGCAAATCCGAAACAATGGTTATGCGCTTGATAATGAGGAAAATGAACTCGGCGTCCGCTGCATTGCGGTTTCCATTAAAAACTACAAAGGGAAACCCACATATGCGCTCAGTGTTTCTGCACCCAAAGACCGGATGAGCGATGAGCGGATTGAGGAAATCCGCAGTCTCATCCTGGCTGCCAAAGAAAATATCCAAAAAGAAATGGGAGTCTCAGGATAATATGAGGCTTCTTTTTTATATCGTTATGCTCCAATAAGTTTTTCATTCAATAAACGAAAGCTTGCTTTAGTTCAGCAACTGTATGTGAGAATTCTTCGAGTTTTACTATGCGTATGGTTTTCTCCGGAACTTTGGTTCAGTGCGAAACACTGTGAAGTGTGATGTGAAAAACC
>NZ_JBQHXR010000020.1:0-49485 GCF_052063365.1 Blautia sp. HCP3S3_G3
ACCATCTTGTTTTTGATAAAAATAATCAAGGGCTTGTAAGCGGATAACCGCTCCCAAGCCCACTCAATTATCATAGAAAATCTGGATTTACAGAGATTATTTCACACTGTCTCAAAAAAGTAATGCCCATAAATCTTTTGTTTCTTTTATTATTTATACAGGGAATATATCTTGGAATCCGGTGTTATCTGAACACTCTTTACTGGACAAACCGATAAAAGAAAGGGCGGCAGTATTTTACTGTCGCCCTCTGGTTACTTATAAAGATTGGGTATTCTCTTTAATTCTATTGCTATATCCAATGATACTAACCACTAAAGAAATTCTAAAAATCCTGATTATAAATCTATCTTCTAATCTCACTTATGATATTCTCTTTTCCCATCTTCCAAGCCGGAAACATTACTGCCACTACTGCAATCACTACATTCAGCACCATAATTCCATTCAGAACCAGATTCGGAATATTAGTAGTATAATGTAAAAACTGCAGCACATGAGCCAGATAATAATTCATCACTCTGCGAAGAACTCTGTTATAAATAAGATAGATAAATACATCCGCCAACAATCCATACAGAATACCTGTCTGTAAAATCATCTTGTAAAATCCGCCGTCCGTAATCCCTATTGCTCTGATAATCCCGTACTCTCTTCTTCTGGTCAGAATCGTATGACTCATGCTGTTTACGATATGGAACAGGCTGATAATCAGCAGAATCACTGCAATACTGGAAAAGAAGATCTGCTGCTGTCCAAGATAACCTTTCTGTGTTGCAATTGCGGTCGTATAATCCTGCAATACTGCCTTGGGGACATCTCGGATTACTTGTAATAACTGATTGCTCACGATCTTTGCATCCGCACTATCAGCCGGCGATGCATTGATAAAACTATAATCTGTAATTCCAAAGTTTTCTTCCATCTGTTCGCCTGTCATAATCACACTCTGCGCATTTTTCCAGACTTCTGTATTCAGAAAATCTTTCTCCTGCGCCAACGGTCTGTTTACGATTGCCGCAATCTCAAACTCTTTTTCAATATAGTTTTCTTCGCCACTTTGGAATTTTAACAGTTCATCTGTATAGTTTTCTGTCTTTGGTACTCGAAGAGTAATGGTATCGCCCGGCTTCTTTCCATAAAAAAAGTAATTTCCCTGACCGTCCATATTCGCCGTCACAATCACTTGATTATTATTCTTTATTGTTTCCGGCTGAATCTCTCCCTCCAGAATAAAATCCCGAAGCTGTTCTATCATCGCTTCATCGTAACCGTACACATTATATTTAATCCGATAATTTCCATCTTCCTGCTGCTTACAGATCCCATCATATCTCTGGATATAATACGGCTCCTGATTTTGATATTTGAAATAGTCACTCCATTCTTCTTCTGACAAAAATTCGTTTTTGGAAATCTGTAATTCCCCCATCGTATACTTTGTCGCATATACATTCTCTGTTTCCGGCATGTTTTTAATCTTATCTGCTACCGCCTCCGGAATCGTATCCTTCAGCGAGTCAGATTTTAAAGAAATACGGTACTCAGAACCAAGCCCATCATCCGATATCAGCGAAAGTTCTGCGTGAACCTTCAAATTTTCTACCATATAGGTGGTACATAAGAAAATGCAACCGCCGATAGACAAGGATAATAAAATCCCTATTACCTTTCGTTTATTGGCAAACATGAATTTCCGCACCACTACATTTGCCATATTAACATTTCGCATAGCGTATATTTTTCTTCTTTTTACAAAAGAAGTATCTCCACTCATCACAGTTTTCAGCGAATCTTTCCGCATGGAACGAACCACGAGAAAGGCAACGAGTGCTAACGAAATCAGTAGAAATACAAAACCAAACACAACAGCTTCCTTTGAAACAAAAAACTCTACTGTATTTTCTCCTTCTGCTAACGTATGGTCCGCAACAGAAAGACCATTCCCTGCTCCACTGATTCCTTTTCCACCAAATACACCGCTAAATTTCTGATACATAAGGCTTAAAACACCATTTCCTAAAAGACATCCTAACGGATATCCAATGAAAAATAACGTCCAAAGTTCCAAAAGTAAGGTGCCACCAATCTGCGCTTCACTAATACCTAATGTCTGTAATATTCCGTACTCAGAAGTTCTCTTCGATACAGAAATACTGAATACGCTGTAAACTACGAAAAGACTGAACAGACATAACAGGAAAATCATTCCGTTGTAAGCCAGATTGTAGTCGCTCTGCAATTTCAAAACGATATAAGTGAAGTTTCCTTCTTCTTCAAACAGACCAAATTTCACGATTTCAGAAATGCTGCTTGGTGCTTCTCCGCCAAGATACTGTATTACTTCATCATTTTCTGCTACCGATTCAGAAGATAATTTATGTTCCTGTAAAAAATCATCCAACTGTTTATATAACTTCTCATCTTCATTAAAACTGAGATATAAAAACGTCTGGCTTCCTCGACCTTTAAAAGAATCACTTACAAAAACTTCCATTTCACTGGAACTTGCCGCCCATTCGCTTTTCAGAACACCAGTAACAATATACTCTTTTTCACCAATGCGAAGGGAATCTCCTAAATTCCCTGAAAATCCAAGATTACTAAGCACAAATCCATCCGCTGCAATTTCATTTTCTTTCTCAGGGAATGTTCCTTCCAACAAGTCTCTGTGTGCCATTTGACGATAAGTTTCATCGGCATGGATAAAACAGATCATAAATTCTTCTGCCACAACGTCACGGATTTCCATTTTTCCACACTGTTCCAGCGTATATCCTTTTCCTTTCTCACCGCTTTCTACAGAATTAAAAAGTTCCTTATCCGTTTCAATATAATAATGCCAGTCTCCGTAAATAGTTTTGCTGTTCGACAGATCACTTTTCTGACTGCTGTAAATCAAAGAAGAAATCCCGGAAAGCAATGATGCTGTTAATAAAATACTCGCAAAAATTGCAAATGTCTGGCTCTTGTAATACCGCATATATTTCCATGCCAGCTTTAACATACGACATCACCGCCTTTTGCCGGAAATCTTCTCTTTCCTGTAACAATCTGACCATCTTCAATATGAATTACTCTGTCGCAAGTCTGTGCAATGGCTTCATTATGCGTTACCATGAGAATCGTCTGATTGTACTTACGACAACTCGTTTTTAATAACCCCATAACCTCAATGGTTGTGGCTGAGTCCAAATTACCTGTCGGTTCATCGCAAAGCAGGATACTCGGTTTATTTGCCAAAGCTCTGGCGATTGCAACTCTTTGCTGCTGACCGCCGGATAATTCGTTTGGATATTTCTTGCGTTTCTCCCAAATGCCCAGTTCCCGCAACAATTCTTCGATATATTTGCGGTTAATATGTTTTCCACAGTCAAATGTAACCGGCAATGCCACGTTATCATACACATTCAACACAGGCATTAAACTATAATTCTGGAATACAAACCCTATATTTCTTCTACGGAAAATCGTCAGTTCTTTTCTTGAAAGAGAACCAATCTCTTTATTCTTTATAAAAATCTGTCCACTTGTCGGATTATCCAGACCACCGATTAAATTAAGACAAGTAGATTTGCCTGAACCAGATGTGCCTACAATGGCAACAAACTCGCCTTCTTCTACTTTTAGATTGATATTCCGTAGTGCCTTTACCTGATTATCTTTTTCTCCATATATTTTCTCAACATTTCGTAATTCTAAAATACTCATCCGTCATCACTCCTCTTTTCTTGATACATCCAGTATAACTGCCGTATCTTGCAATTTCTTTACAAACGGATGATTAGTTCTTACAGTTTTGTAAGAACACAGAAAAACAGCTTCCCTTTCCATACTCGGAATCTACCGTCATATATCCTTTTTCTTTTTCCAAAATCAGATTAGAAAGATACAAACCAATCCCAGAACCTTCCATATTCTCAACTTCTGGGCTTCTATAAAATCGTTTGAATATATCGGTCATTTCCTCCTGCCGGATACCACGCCCATTATCTGCAATCTGAATCTCTGTGTATAAATCATAACTTTTTACACAAATGGAAATAGTTCCTCCTCTATCGGTGTACTTAACAGCATTTTCCAACAAATTTACAAATACTTCTGCTGTCCATTTTCGATTATGATACAGTAATCTGTCCTCAAATGGTTCCAATGTAAAGTTGATTTCCTTTTTTTCCAGTTTCTCATAAAGCGTATCTACTGCGTCTAAAATCGTCTGCTTGATCCCTATTGCTTTTCCTTCAAAGCCATCAATATTTTGCTCCAATTTTACCATCTTCGATAAAGACTCCACAATCCAACTCAGCTTGTCAATCTGTCGTTGCATTTTTTCAGAAAACAATGTTTTCCGTTCTGATGTAATTTCTTCTTTACTTAAGATTTCTGCATAGAGAGAAATATTCGCTAAGGGCGTTTTTAATTGATGAGACATATTAGATACCAGACTTTTCACCTGCTCTTTTTCTTGTTCGGCACTATTCACGTGATTATCAAGCACTTCCTGTATCTGCTTGATTTTACTGACAAGAGCAGAATATTCTCCTTCTTCCACATCAGAAGCTGCAATCATTTCCCGATTTAACACACTGTCCAGCAAACGGTCAATCAGGCGATATGTTTTTCTTTTTTGATATATGCTATATCCAATCGACAAACACAAAAGCACTGCTAAAAGTATCGTAATCCACATCTCTTTATTCCTTCCAGATATATCCGATTCCATGAACTGTTTGAATCCATTTTGGTTTCGATACATCATCCTCTATCTTTGTACGAAGCCTGCTGATATTCACAGACACCGTATTGTTATCTACATATTTTCCATCACTATCCCATATCTTCTCTAAAATCTGCTCCTTAGAAAGGATATGATTCTTATTTTCAATCAAATACACCAACAGACGGTATTCCAATTTGCTAAGAGAGATTTCTGAACCTCTTTTATATACTTTACAAGTACTCTGGTCTATGCTTAATGAACCTGTAACAATCTTTGTACTTTCAGATTTTTCTTGAAGTATCCGCTTCATTCTTGCTTTTAATACACCCAGAGAAAATGGTTTTGACAAGTAATCATTTACCCCTAATTCTAAAGCCTTTATCTCATCCATTTCTGTATCACGAGCAGTCAGCATAATGATTGGGATATTGCTGTAGCTACGAACTTCTTTACAGAGTTCAAAGCCCGTTCCGTCCGGCAGGTTACAATCCAAAAATACAATATCATAACCACCGTTTGCGATTTCTTGTAAACCATCCTTTTTTGTCCCTGTCTCTGTCACATCATATCCATCACCAGAAAAGGAGAAGGAAAGTCCCTCTCTCAAATCAACATCATCTTCAACTATTAGAATTTTATATTTTTCCATCATGTATTTCCTTTATTGCTTCATATCAAATTACTGCTTTTTACTTCATATTTCATTATACAGTAACCACCCTCGTTGTAAAGCAAAAAGCAAGCCATTTCAGACTTGCTTTCCACCATACAGTTTTAAAAATTAAACTCTATTGTAAAATGCGTATTAGCAATCATCTTGCATCTTAAGAACCCTCAAGAAATGAGATAGATCTACAACAATATTTCACTTCTTGCTTAATAAAGTTCTAATGAATCTTCTGCATCCACCCACATCTGTAAATTGCCATCAAGATATAATCTTGCATATTCCAAAGGCTCATCCACAGCCAATGAAGTAAGCGCACATTCTGATCCATATGTGGTTTTTAAATTTTTTTCAGCTTCCCAGCAATCAATGCGAAGCATATATCCGGCACTTGTGTAAACATCAATACTATCGTGGTTTATGTTGTATTCTGCATAAATTGTTCTCATCGTATCTTATCTCCATTTTCTTTTGATAATCAGTTATAAAGTTAAATATCGAAAACATTTCAATCAGTTCACCATGTCGTTATTGTTATATGTTATATTGTGTTATGAAATTTTCTTTCCCTTAATTTTTCCCATATTAAGGTTCATAAAAACCAATGGGAGAATGTAACACAAGGGAAAGAGTAAGGGAAAGTTCACTTGCTACAAACTTAGTATTTTCAAGGGTTTGCGAAGAATTTGATAATCAAATATAACAGTTATTAAATTTCCTAAAATATGTGAAATATCAACTGAAATTTGTTAAATACACTTAATAAAAAACATTTCCATTGGTTGCTCATATCCCGGAATATCTATAACAAAACCACCACAATCTTTATATCCTAATTTTCTATAAAAATGCTGTGCTTCCTCATCAACCTGGGTAGATGTCAAAAGCATACCATATCCCTGAGATTTCATATCAGCTTCCCAATGCTCCATAAGTTTTTTTCCATAACCTTTTCCCTGATAATTCCAGTCAATAAACAGCATGGTACAAAATGGTGTATTGTCCCAAAAAAGATTATATCTCAATAGTCCAATTGGTTTATTATCATCAAATATAATATATCCTCTTTTATTACTTACTTTGTTTTCAAATTCCGGTTCCGGTAAATGCCTGTCAAGACTATACCAAAATTCTTTATCTTCCGTTTGAACATATCTAATCTCTATCATTATCTTTACCTCTACAGCTTCAAATAATCGTGTGCTTTCAATCTCTCCTACAGACTGAAAGTTGTACCTCTATTCAGTAAAATCTATGTCATATCTTGTTCCGTGTGAAAACAATACACCATCAGTAAGCTCAATTTGAAGAATACATGTATTTTCATCTTCAAAATTGTTATGACCGTTATTTATCCATTCAGAAAAAGCAACTTTCATTTTCTCTGCAATATCCAAATTTTCTTTTTTGCCAAAATAACCCAAGTTAATGCCCTTTCCATTAGCAGTAAACCAATCTCCTGCAATTGCAACAAGCGGATTTTGTTGAATTTGTTTCATTTTATCTGAGCGTCCGTAAGTAAGTACATAGAAAGAACCCTTATCATAAAATGAATTTACACTGCGTACATAAGGCTTATTATCTACTGTCGTTGCCAATGCAATAATATTGTCTTTTCCAAATCTTTCAATCATAATCTTTTCTGCATCTGTCGACAATTTTTCCATCACCTTTTCCTCCATAAAATTCAAATTCGTCTCTCAGTTAAACACACCGGCTTGCTGAAATTTTATTCTTTCATACTATTGCAACTGAATTTTATAATACAAATAGTCGCCCGAAAAAGCGGCCTCATCGTTATTTTCTTTTGTATCATATAAAATAAAACCAACACTTTCATAATTCTTCGGTGCAATTAGATTACTATTTGTCCACACTCGTATTTCTTTCAGTCCTTCATATTCTTTTATGCGCCGAATAGCCTCGCTTAATTGGGCTTTCCCAAAGCCATTTCCCTTGTACTTTGCTCTTATACCATTATGCCCTATCTCGACATATTCAGGTCTATTTCTTGGGTCCCAACATATAAATCCTATTGGTTCACCTTTATAACAAGTTACAAAACCATATTTATCAGCAATATCAGGATTATCAAAGAAAAAGGCATCCGACTGCTTCCAGTTTTCATCCCAACAGATGGCACACCTTTCATCAAACAAGTATGCATCCTTTAAAATATCATACATAATACCTCTATTAAAATCGGTAAATTTTCTAAATTCTATATCCATAGCATCTCACCTCCAACTTCAAATCTTCTGTTGTTTTTCAGCCTCTCCGTAAGACTGGAAGTTGTCTGTCTGATTTCTTCGTCAATTTTTTTCATAGAATACTATATCCATTTTTTCGTTTATATGCTCAACCTTTCCAGTTTGAACATATCCCATTTTCTCATATAGATGTAGATTTCCCTTTTCTTGTAAAATTGTATCCAAACACCAATGGTCAGAACCATATATATTTTCAAGTTCAATCATTGCTTGTTGAGCATATCCTTTATTGCGAAATTCACCCATAATCCAAATTGGCGAAATTCTTTTTCTACTTCCATCGTTTTTATTAACTATTCGTACTGCACCAACAACTATATCATTCTCAACGATATAATAATAAGTTGTCCAAGGCTGTTCAAATTTAGCGATTATTTTTTCTAAGCTTTCAGTTGCCGGACTCATATCGAAATCTTGATATTTATCTAAAAGCTCTGTAAATGCCTCTACTTGCATTTTCCAGATTGTTTCTATATCTTCTCTCGTTGCTTTCTTTAATGTGATAGCCATTATCCTTCTCCTTCCTGTAATCGGTCGCACAAATTCAAATTGTTACACTTAAAAAAGCGGAATTTCACCATCATAGTTTTCTGCTTTTTCCAATAGCGGTCCTTTAGCTCCCATCGTAAACGCGATGTCGCTACTGCGGATAGAGAGCAGCTCCATTCCGGGTCTCACCTTCAAAAAATCCATCATTTTCTTCGTAAGAAGAATTTGCCCCTCCTGTGAAATCTCTACCCAGCAGTAGGAACGCCCCTTGTATTTGATAAATTCGCCAGAACCTGCTGAGTAGTCAAGCAACGGTGGAGTATCGTCCAAAATGTGACCAAGTTTTGACGGATGCAAAAGGCCTTTCCGGGTGACGCAGAAGCCACCGGTAATCTTACTTCCGGTAAAAAGATATACTTTTCCTTCATCTGCAATGTGATATTCTTCCATTGCCTGCGGTGGAATCCGCAACGTTCCATCCGTCCGAATGAGTGATTTCCCGAAAATAAATTTTCCTCCCTTATTCATTTGTGGCATAAAAACACCTCCTGAAATTCAAAGTTTCTGTTCCCTATAAAAAATAATTTTTCGGGATTTACCAAATCCACAAATGACGAGTTGCTAAACTCCATAATAAACCATTCACTCTTTCTTCCCAGTGTACCTCTTGGCTTTTCTGGTTACAGTCCCATCTGCATGACGCTCGATCTCATGCTTTTCTCCGATCCCCTTATACCGAATTGATCTGGATTCTATCAGTTCGAATTCTTTCAGTTTTTCACTTTCGATCACTGCCTCATTTTCTTCACCAACATGTTTTATGATACGATCTGTACCTCTCAGCAGAAAAAATGGCTAATCATCCAGTTTAAACAAATATGTAAATTCTGT
The DNA here is from genome assembly GCF_052063365.1 of Blautia sp. HCP3S3_G3. NCBI lineage: Bacteria > Bacillati > Bacillota > Clostridia > Lachnospirales > Lachnospiraceae > Blautia > Blautia sp. HCP3S3_G3. Next base: position 9,038 of record NZ_JBQHXR010000020.1, read on the forward strand.
TCCCTCTTCAAAATCTGAAACCTTAGGAAAAATCATCTTCCCATCCAATTTTACAAGCAAGTTTTCACCATCGAAGCAAAGAACGATATCGTCCTTGCAAGGTACGATATCGTTGTCATATTCATTATGTAATTTGTGTGGATAAATATCCTGTATCATCATTTGTTCCTCCCTCCATATTTTTTCATTAATGCTTTATATCTGTTGGTGTCGCATTTATCACAATAATCATTCCATCATATAATTCTGCTGGGACATCATTGATTCTATAGCTATTTGGTAAGATCTTATTCAAAAAGCTATAACCCTCTCCGAGTGATCCCATCAGCATACTCTGATTGATAATTTTCTTTATTTTTTCTGATTTTTGCAGTTTATCAAAATCAAGATACGTCATATCCATCCCAAGGGCATGCGCTGTATTTGCCAAAGGGTCAGCAGAATAAAATTTTCGTGTAATTCTTTTTCCATTTTTTCCAGGCAAATTGCATTCTGTTTTGTAAAAATCTGTGCCAATGACAAAATAATCATCACCATATTTATCAAACAGTTCTTCACCCATGAATGTAGTATATGTACTCTTCTTTGCCACATGTCCGTTATGCCCCGAAATCATAAGCATAGATTCGTTTCCTTTCCGAACATGCTCATAAATCCAGTCGATGTTTTCAGCCATATAATGATCTCTTATTTTTGCATAATCTACATTTGACGCATTACTAAGCTCCTGATTTTGCAGATAACATCTCGCTGCCTGCGCATACATTTCCATCCCTGGTATATTCTTTAAAGTTTCCGCAGCATCTTCCATATCGGTATACTGCATCTTAAGTTCTGAAAATGCTTCATCTACACATTTTTGATCCAAGTCGGAGTTTTGCATATCAAACCCATAAAAGCTTAACATCTCTTCCGGTTTTGCCTGTTTATTATAATCTGCCATATAGCGAATCAATGCCCTCATTTCATCCGTCTGGTAAATATGAAAAGCAAGTGCTTCCACTGCATCATCTTCCGTAAATTTCCCCTCACCGTGTATATATTGATTTACCAATAAGCATCCACCATAATCTGCTTCTAAGGCAAAGGCCTTACAGTTATATTCCTCTACCATTTTTCTAAACAAATCAAGCTTTAATTCCTGAAATTCTTTATTTCCGTGGGTCGCCTCTCCAAGAGCTAATATCTTTACATTTTCCGGTATCGCAATATCATCGATTTCCTCTGCAACTTTCAGAAATTCTTCATTATTTACCTGTGTTCCGGAGTTCATGCCCCCATAAGATATATATCTTATGAATGCCATGATTGCAGCTCCAAATAGAAACGCCACGATTATCTTTCCAATATATCGCTTTTTTGCATGATCTTTTTTCATCCGTCAACCAACTCCTCTCATCTTTTCGCGCTTATAATTTCGAAAAATCTGACACCTGATATCACACACGGCTCAATATGTGTATGTTCAGGATATGTGATATTTACATTTTCAAAACTTACATTTCCACTCCACCCCGTCCTCGTCGGTCCATGTATCCGTACCGTTATAGGTAAAACGGCGTTCAATGCGATCCATATAGGTGCCGTCCGCTAATTTATATACCGTTGTCGTGTCGCCGCGGAGATTCACAAGCTCTACCACATCCGCTCCCGGATAACCCGACTCAGCTTCATCGTCTCCACCCTTTCCTGTTTCGCCCTCGCCCTGCGACCAGCAAAGCAAGAGCCCCTTATATTCTGTGTACAGAAAAGTCCCGTCATCCGTTTTCTCAACTGTAAACTCCATTTTCATGGAGCTTTGGTCAAAGTCATTGGTCATGTCGGCGGAGAGAATATCGCCACTCAGCGAATATGTACCGGTTCCGCCGTCCGCTCCGATATACCATGAGATATGTCCGTTGCTTGTAATCTCCATGCTATTGCCAAACTCCATAGCACCGGGGATCGCCTCCATAGCGGTGGCATTGTCTTTTTCATCTTCCACCAGATGCCACGGGCCAACCAGATCGTCCGCTGTCACGGCATCCGAATTATTATGCTCCTGCACCGGTGGCGCGATGGAAACGGAGGTGTCCGTCGTTTCCCTGGTAGGAGCCTCAGCGGGAAGGATTTCTTCTTTCACAGTGAAATTCGACGGCTCCGGTGTCTCCGCCGGTTCCGTACTCGCAGGCACTTTTTCCACATCAACGTGGATCCTGCCCTTTGCATTCTGCCCCGCAACGACGATTGCGTAGGGACCGTCCACAGGAGCCTCCACGGTAAATTCCGTCACGGTTCCGTCTCCCTGATAGAGCGATGTTCCGTCCGGTGACGTAATCTTCATCTCCAGCGACCCTTTCACCGTCTCGAAAAAAATTTTGAGCGTATCACCCTGCTTCAGCTCCAGGGTGTGGGTGTCCGTGCCGTTCATGGTTTTGACATCCAAGTGGTAGGAATCCGCGTTCTTTGCGCTGCTGCCGTCAAAGGCGGAGTTGGATGCGCACCCGGCCAGAGATAGCAGGAGGGCACAGACGGTTATAACAATAACGAAAAATTTTTGCTGTTTCATAATGGTTTCCTTTCAGGATTCAGATTTGGTTTGATTGAACATGATCAAGTTGCTATTTCTTATCCATATTCATCCGAATCACATTAAAAAGGTTTGACAGCAACATGCACGCCAATGCGATTGCCAATGGTGTCGTGGTCTCATTTCCGTCAAAAATGCTGACGCACAGAAAGATTGCACCCGCTGCGATCAAACCTAAACTTGCTATGATGAAAAGTTTATTCAGTATTTTTTTCATTTCATTTTCTCCTTCCTCATTCTCTCCCAAGGGGAGATGTGTTCGCTGTGTTTTTACAGTTGTTACTTCTTTTTCTGTTTTCATTGAATACGATACCCAATGTAGGTGAGGGAGACGATCTTCTTCCAAAACGTGGTTTCTTCGGCCTCCATTACCTGACTCGAGTCGATGGAATGAAAAGAGATGAGTTTTTCATCCCGGTCAATCCACGCCTGTTTGAGCCGCTCCTGACTCCCGTGCGTTTCACAACTCCTAACCTCTGTTCCGTTCATAAGCGACCTTCCTTTTTTCCTCGATTTGTGAAAGGGCAGCCAAAACCTTTTTTATATTCTCCTCTCTTGGGAGAATGGTATGAATGTTTACCTCCGGATGCTCCGCAGCGAACGCTTTCAGGAAGCTTAATGCCGCCGTCTGGGCATTGTAAGCGGCAAGACGGTTTTTGCTTTCTCTCACCGCCGCGCCGCATCGTATCCCCTGGACAATGAAATAGATTGCCAGAGCAAGGAATACTCCCCCCGCTATGTAACTCCACATTCGCTTACACCTTCTCTTTTCAGTCACTGATTTCGTAAAATCAAACCTCCAGACACTTCGCCCGCTGAGCCAGCTGTTCGATCAGCCGGTTTACGATTTCCGGCTGGTCGGTGTTGGAGTTGTGTCCGGCGTCTTTGATCCATTCCAGCGATATGCCAGAATTTTTATGCCACGCCTTGTTGTATCGAACACAAGACCCCGCCTTGTCCTGTTCGCCGCAGATGAGCAGGGCGGGACATTTGATTTCATACGGCAAATCCCGCTCCACCGCCTCGGCAAGGATTCGGAAGCCGTGACCGGCAATCTTTGCGTAGCGCTTCTGGTCGCCGTCATACACCAGCATCATGTCCCACATCAGGTTCCTTCCGTATTCCGACAGGGCAACACCCTTTGTCCCGGACTTTAAGAGGGCCTTCCACGGATAGTGGCGATAGACTGGCTCCATTCGTTTCAGCAGCCAAAGCTCCGGCTCTGTCATATACTTTCGTTGCAGCGGCGCGGAGTCGATGGACACAAAGCCCTTCAGCTTTTCGGGGTAAGTTTGCGCATACGCCTGTCCCACATAGCCGCCCATAGACTGCCCCACGATAACGGGTTTTGTGATCCCCTCCTGCTCCAGAATTCCGTCCAGCCACCTTGCCTTGTCCATCAAATCGAAGGCAAAGGCAAAGGGCCAGGAGGCGGCGTGGCCGGGGGCGTCCCACACAAGGACATTGTATTTCCCCTCAAAATACACGATTTGTTTGTCAAACAACCGGTGATCCGCTGTCAGACCGGGCAGGAACACCAACGTTACCCCGTCCGGTGAAATCAGATGCACCCAATAATGGATTTTGCCCAATGGAGTCGTATATGTTCTCTCGTTCATACTTCCTCACTCTCCCTTTTTGCACCAATCCTTTTCTCCTAGGGAGAGGGCATAGGGCTGCGCCCAATCCTCGGTGTCGTAGAAGGTGGCGGTCAATTCCCGCTGGTCATAGACGCAGCTCCAGCAGGTCTTCTCCCCGCCGTTCTCGCCGGGGAAGTTGCTCTGTGCCACAGCCGCCAGCGAGGTGCGGACTTCCTCGGCGGTCATCACGCCCTTTGCCGCATCCCGCCGCTGGGTGAGGGTGTTAAAACGCACATAGGACTGTCCACTTCCGGAGGTGCCGTCGTCCCCGTGGAGATAGAAGTTGGTCACCACCGGGGTGTCCGTCACCACCATATCGCCGTTTTGCCACTCCACCGCCACGCTCCGCCCGGCAGCGTCGGAGAGGGAGAAGTGCTGGGCGCGGCCCAGGGAAAAGTGCATATCATACTGCGAAAGCAATTCCAACGCTTCCTCTACATTCGCCGCCTTGTCCAGCAGCAGCCGCAGACCGGAGACAATGGTAATGTCGGGCTTATCGGTATTCTGGTCGACACCCTCCTCGTGGCTCACCATGAGATCAGCCACGCACAGGCCTTTTTCGTTCATGCCGTCCAGGATAGCGTAGACGGAAGCCAGCGCCATGAACTTATCGCCCATGCTTCCATCGGGCTTCCAGTCCTCCCCAAAGCCCAGGAAGTCCAAATTGCAGGTGGCGATGGACGCATAGCCATTCTTGGGAACGGTATGTACCAGCATTATGTCACATTCCTCCCAGTCGAAGTTCCGGCCAAAGAGGGCCGCACCGTCGGGACTTGTCACCGCGACGGTGGAGCAGCCGTAGTTTCCCCCGGCGGCGGAGGTGTCCGGCTTCCAGAAGCCGTGAGAGAGGAATGAGGCGATGTAGTCTCCCATCTCGGCGTCGCTTTTTGCCCCGCCCTGCTCCAGAAATCCATCGAAGCCATAATCTCCCTTATATTCCATAGACCACAGATTATCATCCAGCTTCTCGATGGTCATGGCCGCCGTGAGTTGAGTGCCGAACATGATCCACGCCCCCGCAAGGGCTGCAATCAGAAAAGCCGCAATAACCAGAAGCGCGATTATCGCCTTTCCAAGTCTTTCCGAGGAAGACGAGTCCGCTTCGTTCGATTTACAAAGCTCTTTTTCCGAAACGATCATTTTCATATACTCCTTCCTTGCCCATCGGGGCGCATTTATCATTTTATTCTGTACCTGCTTATATCGTAAGTCATTGTCGTGTAAACGAGAATTTATCTTACCCTTGCCATATAGTAATCCAATTGGTTCATCAAACTCCAGAATTGTTCTGCTTCATCAACGGATAGTGTTCTATACACCATTTTCATATCCTCGCAAATTTTTGATTTTCCGGTGAGCCACTCATCTCTTGAAATTGCAAACACACCGGCTTTTCATTGTCCTCATCCGAAAACGCATCTACCATCCCAATTTCTCTATCCATAAAGCCGCTTTCCGCCCTCATGCACTTTCACTCCCCAGAGCCGTATTTTTCAAACCGGCACTGCTCTATTACCTCGTCCCCGAGTAGCGTGATGGCCTTTTGGGGACAGCGGCTGATACAGCGGTAACACATGGTACACCGGTCTTCCGCGGTGGCTTTCCCGTCTCGCAGGGAGAGATTTTTCGTGGGGCATAAAGAGACGCACAGCCCGCAGCCCACGCATTTTTCGCAGATTTTCAGCTTGTCCGTGTATCCCGCCGTCTTGCCGTAAAACCACAGCCGCTGTCCAAAAAGTCCCTTCAGGTGGGAAAAGAAGGACAGCCCGTCCTGGGGGTAGTTTCCTTGCTTGATCTGCCGTGCGGCAACTTCTATCTTTTGGTCGGCCTGACGGACGATCTCCCGGTTTTCCCCTGGCGTTTTCTTCAGCAGCTTGCTGTCGCAGACGGAATCCGGCATTTTGATCTGCAAACCGCCGAGTATTGTTGCCCCGCATTTCCTTAAGATTCGAGCTGTACATCCTGTTCCATCACCGCTGAAAAGCCCCATCGTATTGACGCAAAAGACCTTTTTCCCATTCCATAGAGAAGAATGGTTTTTAATAAAATCACGCACTATGATAGGGGCATTGGAAAACTGTGTCGGGTAGCCCAGCACAATGATGTCATGCTCTTCCAATATTTGAATCATCTGTGTATGTTCTAACGGAAAACTCTGAGCAGATACGTCCAACAGTTTGACTAACTTTTCGACACAATGTTTTGTATTTCCAGTTCCGCTGAAATAGATTCCAATCATGAACGCATCTCCTTCCTTAAATGGGAATTTGCTTTTTTACAGTGCGGTTACCCAAAAACATACTGCTGAAATTGCATAAAGCGGTGTCATAATATCTTTTCATTTTCTCTGCACAATGCCTATATTTGCTTTTACACATTCCGTAATTTCCTTTCATTCATCTGTTCACTGGTGATGGTTTGAACAATCAACTTACTTCATCCCATAAATTTCAACAAAATGTGACAGATGCACACCTATCTGCGTCCACATTTCGTCCGTCCTGTCAGGCTCCCGGTCTGCAATCTCTATCATCACTGTTACCGGTGCTACGATTTCCAGCGCAAGCAGATTGGCATCAAACCTGCGAATCAAATTCTTTTCCATCATTTTTTCTAACATCAAAGCATACATTTCCTGATTTCCGGTCAGCTGGTGCTTTGACGTAAGTGCCGCAATCTTTTCATTTCTATACTGCTCCTTTGTACAAAATCTTCTGACCTTTTGTATCTGCGGATCCTTCATTGTGAATCCAACTCGTCTCAGACAATCTTCCTTGAATTCATCTAGTGATTCCGGAATCTTATCCAAATGAGCGCTATTTCCGAAATTCTCGTCATATTTATGTTCCATCATAGCAATCAGGGAATCAAGAATATCTTCCTTTCCCTTATAATGTGCGTATATGGATGGACCTTTTATTCCCACAGCTTCTGCAACTAAATCAATGGATGTCTGGTCATATCCCTTTTCAGAAAACAAATCAAGCGCTGCGAAAAGTATTCTGTCCTTTGTTTTTATCTTTTTCATTTCGTTTCTCCAATCTTTGTATTCCTAATAGTCGTTAGGGATATTATACCTAATATCCGTTAGGAAGTCAATATGTCATGAAAACGAATCACAGCAAGTTTTCATCCTTGTTGTTCAATATTAACGATACAAAAAAGTGTCTCCGACACTTCAACGCCCCCCCTCATTCATGAGGGGTTACAAAGACATTTGTTCAGCAGGATATAGGCTCCTTCTCATATCTGACTACACCCGACGTAAAGCACCTGGTTGCGGTTTTCATGTTTCCATAACCGTGATCAATTCCAATCACCATAATTGTTTCATTTTTGTTGTTTTTCATCATTCTCATAATCATACCTCGTTCTTTCTTTTCTTATCCAATCCTATTAATACTTACGTGAATTGATAAGATAGATATTTTATTTACTGGTTCTTTAATAATTCATATTTAATAATATAGGTTATTAATAGTGACGGATTTTCCAATATGGGATTCCCCATATCTGGTTTTCCTGTTTTCTGATATCCGGAGATAGGGATTTCCTATGACCTGATTGTCCCAAATTGGACTATCCACCTTTAGGCTCTTCTCATCTCCACTCAATCACTTTCTTCTCCTAATGGAACTTCCCGGATAATATATTCGGTATCGCCATAAAAGCCATATTCATTGCGCAGTCTATGACGTTCCACATACCCATGATGCTCTAACTCCTTAATTGCGGAACGAACAGAATCAATTCCATCTCTGCTCAATGTTGCCAGCCCCTGCATGTTATAATTCCAGTCATCCGGTAAACTTAACATCAGCGACAATAAACCTTTCGCTTTCAATGTCAGATTCTTATTCTTGAAATGGTGATTGAATTATTGTCTGTAACAGAACCCCACGTTCATGTTACGTCATTGCTACAAATCTTTCTTTCCATGTGATTTTGCGTCCAACCCGGGCAGATTTTCTTCAAAATCATGGATAAAGTGCTTCGTTTCTGTGTTGGGAAAATGAACGGAAACACTTGATTTTATTGACTTTTTCCAATGTAACCTTATTATAACGTCCTCCCCATACCCAATCTCCTCATTAGGATATCGTCCAAACGCCGGCAGTGGCTTCGCTCCTCTTCTGAGATATGCCTTCACTTTCTCTCCATACAGAAACGGATCATTTCCTCTGACGATTCCCCATTCCATCAGAAGAGCTGCGGCCCCGCTGACAAATGGTGCGGCAAAGGATGTTCCGGTCACGGATGCATAGCCTCCGCCCGGAACCGGTGCCGTGATATTCACACCGGGAGCTGCAAGATCCGGTTTGCGGTAAACCAGGCTGACGCTTCCTCTTCCGGAAAAATCCGCATAAGTATTCAGCCTGGAATCATAGGCTCCCACTGTGATTGCACGGGAAGCTGTTGACGGAATCGTCAGGGTTCCCTGTGCTACAGGAAGAAAAAATCCTGTGTTCGGGTTCAGCACACCGCCTCCCGGCAGCCACATATAATATTCTCCCTCCCGGATATTTCTTCCATGCAAAATAAATTTCCATACACCACTGTCCACATAATTGCCCCCTGGAAGAAAATCAAAATAGATCTCCTGTGTAATCTGGAAAGGTCCCGGTTTGCCATAATAAATAAGAATTTCCGTTTCTCCCAGACGATATCTCTGCGGTCCCAGTTCCTCATAAAGCGGTCCGATTCTGGCCCCTGACGGATGCTCCAGATAAATTTCCATCTCGTCTGCATAAGCTTTCCATAACTGTAGATTCAAAGCAGGCTCATAGGGACTCACACCGAGCTCTACTTCTTTTATTTCCCGATCCATCACCTGTCCATCTGTGTGAAGGTTGTCATTTCCATTGTTTCCCGTTCCCGTGCAGATCACCAGCCGTCCCATATTGGCAACTGAATCAATATACGTTTCCAGAAGGGAATCGCCGCGGTGTGATCCGTAATTATTCCCGAAACTCAAATTAATCACCATAGGCCTGCCCATTTCCAGGGACTGCCGTACCAGATAATCAATTCCCTGAATCAGTTCCGTAGTCCTGGGGAAAGAACCTTCCCTTGGAATCCCAAGCTTCACCACCAGAAGATCACTCTCATAAGCAACTCCCCTGTTCATGCCGCCCGAAGCGCGGCCATTCCCTGCCGCAATTCCAAGGACAGAAGTTCCGTGTCTGCTGAAATCCACAGACGGCACAAGGCGCCGTCCTTCCTGCTCCGGAAGGGTCAGCGCCTCATTAATTTCCTCTTCTGTATATTCAGTTCCCATAACATATCCTGCCGGAGGATTTCCGGAAATACTCTGATCCCACAGTTTTATAATCCGAGTTGTCCCGTCTGCATTACGAAAATCCGGATGATAATAATCAACACCTGAATCAACAACTCCGACAAGAATCCCTTTTCCGGTCAGCCCCCGTCCTCCTACTCCCGGAATGACTCCGCTGCCCTGAACAGAAGTAATGCAGCTTGCCTGATTTGCCTGAAAATCTTCGAAATACATTCTTTTTGGCTTTTCTATAAATTCCACCTGGGTTCTGGAAGAATATGCATTAATTTCCGATTCAGGCAAAGTTACTACTGCATAACCGCCAAGGAGAGGAACAACCGAGATTCCCGGTCCGTAAAGTCCCGATTCCGACCCGCTGTATTTCACAATTACATCCCACAGCCTGCTTGTTGCATCAAATCCCACATTTAGATTTTCCGATTTTTCCCGTTCCTGTGGAGTTGCATCCATAGCAAGATTCAAAAGATTATCAAGCTTCTGGTCATCCATAGACTGCCTCCTGAAAATCACTTTCTGTTTAGTTTATGTTTAGTTTGAAGATTGTTTATCTTTTTACAGGAAATTTTCATCCATTTTATACCTGCTTTTTTGTGTCAGGCACCAATGTTCTTTAAACGTTGTTCCCAATCATTTCTTAAGAAACGCAAACGGTTCGTCATCCTCCAGAAAATGCATCAGCATATATGCACACATGATTGCTACGTTTTCTTCTTTCAGAATGCGTTTCACTTCTTCGCGGTCTGCAATGACGACTTCAATTTCTTCTGTATCTTCCTGAGCTGCCGCACTGATTTCTCCACTGGCATAACCGTAAACCGTTGCACAGGATTCATCGGTCATACCGATCGTAGTAAAGTATGGTTTTTCATAAGCTTCGTCCACTTTCAGCGTTGTAAGCTGAAGTCCTGTTTCCTCATACAGCTCACGGACCGCTCCTTCGTGAAAATCTTCTCCCGGCTCCACAAGTCCTGCCGGAAATTCATAAATATAATCCCCGATCGTGTAGCGATACTGACGGATCAACACTACTTTATCTCTCTTTTCGCCGTAAATACTGTAAATAATCACGCCATCCGGAGTATTTTTTCTGGTGTTCAGCTTCATATCTTCAATTTTTTCGGCACGGGATGCCACATAATATGAAACCGGAGTATCGTGAACACTGGTCGCATCTACATGATACAAATTCACAAACCGGTTATCGGTAAGCTTCTCTACATGATGTATTTTTCCCATAATATTTTCCCCTTTCTCATTCCTGTCCGGCCTGAAATACTTCATATTGTCTCTTCGGTCCGCCGCATACCGGACACCGCTCCGGGATATATTCCCCTGCCATTACATAACCGCAGATCGGACATACATAAATCGTATCTTTTTCAAAATGCTCCATGGCAGACGCTTCCTCAAGAAGACCGGCATGTACTTTCTCTGCTGCTGCCGCACCTGCAAAAGCCTGTCCGGTCAGAGGCGCCGCTTTTTCCTTTGCATATTCTTCCAGCATTCGATAACTGTGCTGATATTCAAACTCTTCTCCCGGTACAAATGTCTTTACAGATCCCCGGAAAGGCGCCGGATTTTCAATAACCGAATAAAAATTTCTGGCATGATGATATTCGGATGCTGCCAGAGCTTCAAAAAGATTGGCAATCCTGTTCAGTCCTCTTCTTTTGGCACGGTCTGCAAACATCAGATATTTCAGATGTGCAAGCAGCTCTCCTGCCACGGTTTTCTCCAGATTTTCCTTCAGAACCGGAATCTTCCGCTCTCTGTCATAACTGTTCTCTGCAAGATTCTCAAACCGGTAGCAAAGGGTCCCTTCTTCCATATAAAAATGAACCATATGATGTTCTACATCACTGGCACGAATATCCTCAGACACATCTTCAATCAGCGCTCCGCCACCGCCTGTGCAGATAAGAGGAATTCCGTCTGTCACATCTTCAAATCTGGAATGCACATGACCGCACAACAGATATTTTACTTTGTTTTTCCACGGCCCATAGGCTTCCTTAAGACGCGTGAACTCTTCTTCCGAAACAGAATTACGGATAAAATGATTCGGCACCGGAATGTGAAATGTAATGATCACCTGACGGACATCTTCCATAGCAAGTACCTGCTTCAGCAGATCCAGACCTTCCTGTTCAAAAGTCCGCATCGCATTATCCAGCACAACAACCGCAAAATCTCTGGCGATCAGTGCGTAATTCTTTCTTCCAAAATACTCCTGATAATCACCGGTATCATGATTTCCACGCAGCACATAAACATCGTTATGCGCAATAATTTCCGTCAGATCACTGATTTCCTCATAATAATGCTGATTTCCGATCGGAACTAGATCACCTGCGATCAGAGTAATATCGTCTTCAGCACTCTTTTCCAGTGCACCTGCATATACCTTCATATTGTATGTTCCAAGACCTTCACATCCGGGATCTCCAATGACACCCATGGAGGTCACCTGCGGAAGATACACGATTGCATCTTCTACTTTCTGAATTCTGCTTCTGCCCATCATTTCCTTCTCCTCTCAATACATTCGTACAGCAATCCGTAAATAACTGTGCCAGTACATACCGCTTTAATCCGGCGGCTCTTCTCATTATTTTGCAGCATTATCTTTATTTTGTCAACAAAAGACCAGACCCTGATAATACAGGAAAACTGTTCTTGATAGTACAGGAAAACTGCTTGACATGCTTTCCAAACAATCCAGCTCCATTTTGTCCATAACGCATAGGACCATAGTATAGAAAAATCCGGCTTATGTCTCACCTGACATAAACCGGACTCATTCTTTTATTTTATCTTTTGTTTTTTCTTATTTTCCCTGTATGTTCTTATATTCTCTGCTCTCATCTGCTAGAGCGTGTTTGAAAATTGCTTTCCGACAGATGTGCGTCACAATTTGTGGGGAATTTGACTCAAATGAGGGAGGCATAGCGGGCTATGTTGACCGAATGCGAGACAAATTTCCCTCAAAGTGGGGCGTGCAGATGCCGGGAATGAATTTTCAAACACGCTCTAGATTGCCGATTTCCCAATCAGTCGCCTTTTAATACCACACGGATTCTCTTGTAGATAAAGAACACAATAATGGAAACCAGAGTATATTTAAACAGATTAAACGGCACAATGATCATGACTACAAAGCCCAGAAGGTTGTTTACAGAACTGTGAACTGCCGCACCCATTTCAATAAATGCTTCCACCGGCATTCCGAATGCTTTTCCATAAGCCGGAAGAAGGACAAATGCATTCATAAAACACGCCGCCATCGTTGTCAGAACAGTACCTGCCGCCATTCCCAGAACCGCATGTTTTCTGCTCTTCACATGACGAAAACGATAGATCAGTCCTGCGGGTACCACATAGGCACATCCAAAGATAAAGTTTGCCACATCACCAACACCTGCTGTCATGGTTCCCTTCGTTACCAGATGCACCAGAATCTTCACCAGTTCTGTCAGGATGCCTGCCACCGGTCCCATGGCAAAGGCTGCCAGCAAAGCCGGGATTTCTGAAAAATCCAACTGATAGAAGGATGGTGCCAGGAAGGGAAGTGGAAACTCCAGATTCATCAATACTCCTGCGACTGCTCCCAGCATTGCAATCTGGGCAATCGTCCTCGTACGGCTTCTTTCCATTACATTTCCATTTCTTAATACCTGTTCACTCATACTTTCTCTCTCCTTTTTTAGAAATATTTCTTTACGAACCCAGGTCTCTTATTTTCTGCGTCCGTCCGTAAAAGAAAATCCCCAAGAAAGAATCCTGCCCGAAGGGCTTTTTGATATCATAGAATTATTTTTATTCTTTGATGCGATCCCGCCCGGAGGGCTTTTTTATATTACAGGAAAATGCGGAGCACTTTCCTGTAATATAAAAAACCCCGGAAATGAAATTCCGGGGTGCTGAGCACGTTTAAAAATAACGCGTGTTCTTCTCTCATCCAGACTATACTGTCGGTTCTGGAATCTCACCAGATCAACCGCAAAAGCAGCTCGCGGACTATACCGCCGGTAGGGAATTCCGATCATACAATAATCAGTCACCCTGCCCCGAAGAATTTTCTTTTATTGTCTACCATTATAACTCATTGAAGTATTGATTTCAATAGGGTTTGTTGATTTTGCTGATTTCTGATAATTTTTCTTTATTTCAGCCGATAAAGACCCTGTATCTCTTCGTTTTCGGATATATGCAATGTCTTTCTATTTCTTATTTTACTCTCACCACCCACGGAAGTTCACCGAACTGCTCTGCATATGGTCTGCAGTCGTCGTAGTTTAATGACTGTTTTTCGATATTCAGGATGCGATACGCACATTCCTGAAGAACACCAAGCGGGATCTGTCCGGATTCCACGCCTTTTACGATTGCTTCCACATTCTTCCGGCAGCCGGGCATCTGAAGATCATTTCCGGCTGTGATACATCCCTCCGGTTCGGAATGGCTGTACTTCAGTTCCCCGTTAAAGCTGAACATAAATCCAAGTGCCTCGGAGGTTCCCCAGTCCGTCATCACAAGTCCTGCAAACCCCCACTCATCTCTTGCCACTGAAGTCAGCAGGTCATGATGGTTCGCTGCATGTGTTCCGTTGATCAGGTTATAGGAAGTCATAATACTCATAGGCTGAGAAGTCTTTACCGCAATCTCAAAGCCTTTCAGGTAAATTTCACGAAGTGCCCGTTCACTGATATGCGCATTGTTAAACATACGGTTATCTTCCTGGCTGTTGGCGGCAAAATGCTTAATCGTCGTTCCTATTCCTGCGTGAGACTGCACACCTTTGGTATCTGCAGCTGCGCACATTCCTGTCAGGAGCGGATCTTCGGAATAGTATTCAAAGTTTCTTCCGCAAAGAGGATTTCTGTGGATATTCATTCCAGGTGCCAGCCATAAAGTGATATGGAATTCTTCCATTTCACGTCCTACGATATCACCGCATTTCTCCACAAGCTCCATATCCCAGGACTGTGCCAGAAGTGTGGCAACCGGAATTGCTGTACAATACTGGAAATATTCCTTTCCGCCCTCCGGGATTTCCAGCGGAGAATCCAGGTTAAAATCAGAAAATGCACCGGTATCCATCCGGTTCCCATCTTTATCCACAACAAAATGCGGAACAAGACGAAGTCCTGCAGGTCCGTCTGCCATGATCATATTGTCAATGCCGCGGTCTGCAAGAATCGATGTGGTATCTCCTGCTGCTCCAGGTGCCAGATTCGAAGCATTTCCAATAAAGGAACCGCCGGCAACACCCAGTTCAGCCGTACCATTGCAGACATTTGCCATTTCTTCTGCTGTAAGCTGAGAAACCAGATCTTTCAGCGTTGCCTTTCCGGCCTTTACATCTGCCATGGTGAGTTTTTCGATCTCGTTATACACCGGCAGTGCATCCGGCTCTCCGTGATATTCCACAACCTCTGTCACAAAAGCATCTGCATCCAGCACCAAGACTTTTGCGGCAGCTTTTTCGCTTTCCTCTGTTTCATAGCTGTACGGAGCCACACCTGCTCTTGTAATTTCTTTCAGCTTCTCCGTATCTGCAAACATATTCTCCAGCTGAGAAACCACTACCGGTTTATCCAACACTAAGGCTGCTGCCACAGCTGTATTCCTGGAGCTGTTTCCTACACGGATATAATAAGTGCCTCCCTCCAGCATCCATGCGGCACATTCCTCACAGTAAGATGCCATGGATGTGGTTTTGAAAGAAACCGTAAGTTCCTGAGACTCTCCCGGATTCAGAAGCTTTGTTTTTCCAAAGCCGGCCAGTTCCTGGTACGGTTTCTCAATATGTCCGTCCGGTGCGGAATAGTAAACCTGAACCACTTCTTTGCCTGCATATTCCGAACCGGTATTGGTAACCTTTACCGTAACATCCACAGTCTCTTCATTTGCTTTTACATCAGATACAGCCATGGAAAATTCTGTGTAGGTTTTTCCATATCCAAAACAGTAAGACGGTGTCACATTAAATGTGTCAAAATAACGATAGCCTACATAAATTCCTTCTGTATAATACTCGTCATTCACATCGCCATTGTTGTGGCTGAAATTTTCAGAAGACGGATAATCTTCATATTTTTTTGCCCAGGTATCCGTCAGCTTACCGGACGGAATGGTCTTTCCAAGAAGTACATCTGCCACAGCATAACCGCCGATGTTTCCCGCCTGTCCGGCAAGGAGTACTGCATTCAGTCCTTCTGTTGTTTTCAGCACCTCTGTATCGATCACATTAGCCACATTCAGGACTACGATTGTTTTTTCATAATGTTCTGCCAGAAACCGGATATTTGCTGCTTCCTGTTCGTTTAAAAGATAGTCACCTTCTTTATGAAAACGGTCACATCCTTCACCGGAATTTCTTGCAATCACATAAATTGCGGTATCCGCTGCAGAAGCCTTTACATCATTCTCTGTCACAAGAGGCGCTGCCGGTTCTGAAAAACCATAGGAAAAAGTAACAACAAATTCCGGAAGATTTTTCTCTTCTGCAATTTCACTGATCATTTTCCCGTATGCAGCTTTGGCATCTGCAAACACCTGGTCATATTTTGCCAGCCATTCTTTCGTCGTAATTTCAAATCCGGCATCTTCCAGGCCTTCTTCAATGGTTGCCACACTCCGGGTATTTACATCGCCGGAGCCGGTTCCGCCCTTTACAGTATGACGCGCACCATTTCCATATAACGCAATCTTTCCTGTTTTCTTCAACGGCAGAGTGCCATCATTCTCCAGAAGAGTCATGCACTCTCCGGCAAGACTCCGCACAAGATTCATGTGAAGCCGCTCCCGTTCACTGATCTCCCCTGATGTTGCTGCATAATATGTCGCCATGATGATTCCTCCTGTTCTTTTCCGATATAAAATTTCGCAAACGATATATTATGAAAGGGAGCTGCCGCAATACGACAACTCCCCTCCCGTCTTATTTCTGATAAAGAATTATGCGAGTCCAGCCTGCTCAAGAAGAGACGGTACTTTGGACTCCCAGCCCATTGCCATGATATGTACACCCTGGCAATATGGTTTACACTCTCTGATGATACGTGCGGCAATTTCCACACCAGTGATTCCGGCTTTGGTCTTTTCTTTGTCTGCCTTCAGTTCATCGATCATTTCTTCCGGAATATGGATACCTGCAACATTTGCGTTCATGTATCTGCACATTCCAACAGACTTCGGAATTACGATACCAAGCTGAACAGGTTTTCCGAACTGTTTTGCTTTTTCCATAAACTGGATAAATTTCTCAGGCTCATAAACTGCCTGTGTCTGGAAATAATCACATCCTGCTGCAACTTTTCTTTCCATTTTTGCAAGCTGTGCGTCAACGGAATCGCTGCATGGAGATACAACTGCACCTTTTGCAAATTTCGGCGGCTCACCAACCAGTTCATTTCCGCCAAGGTCTACACCTGCTTCCAGCTGTTTTACTGCATGGATCAGGGATACGGAATCCAGGTCAAATACCGGTTTTGCCTGTGGATGGTCACCAAGTTTGGTGTGGTCACCTGTTAAAAGCAGCAGGTTTTCGATTCCGAACATTGCTGCACTTAAAAGATCGGACTCCAGAGCGATACGGTTCCTGTCACGGCAGGTCATCTGGAAAATAGGGGTCAACCCTTCATCTTTCAGAGCCTTGCAGGTAGCCAGAGAACCAAGACGCATAACAGAAGACTGATTATCTGTTACATTCACTGCCGTAATGCCGCTCAGATAAGTCTTTGCTTCTTCCAGCATATGTTCAATATGAAATCCTTTTGGCGGTCCCACTTCCGCAGTAACTACAAATTCACCACGTTCAAATGCTTCTGTAATTTTCATTATACATTGCTCCTAATCATTATAAATTTGTAATTATTCAGTAACTTCATAATTACCGCTTGGCGATACAGATCCCAGTCAGGGATATCATGTCCGCTTCGCGATACTGCCTGCTGAATAGTTACATGTACTTAACAGTTTCCTTGTACTGTCTGTATCAACAGACATATTATTTCGATACCTCAGCATCTGTTGCAAAATTACGCAGCTGTGTCGGACATTTGATCAGATCCAGACGTCCGATCTGTTCCAGGCGTCTGTAAATGCGTTCCCATCCGCATTCCATGTTGCTGTCCACTTCACATTTGCCGTTCTTGGAACCGCCGCACTGGCCATTCACCAGACTCTTGGAACATGCGGTGATCGGGCAGATTCCGCCGGTCAGGTTCAGATAGCACTCTCCGCACTGGTCGCAGTCATATTCCAGCGGTGTCACACCCTGGAAGCCCGGCAGAGGATATGTATCACATGCTGCACATACTTTTTTGTCTTCAAATCTCTCAGCAACCGTCTGTACACCAACTCCACAGGAGAATACCAGGATAACATCGGCAGCCTCGATCTCACTCATATGTTTCTGAAGACGAAGCTCCAGATTTTCCGTATTGCAGATATAATCTGTTGTAATAATTCCAGTTACTTTCCCGTCAGCAGCTAATTCTTTCTGAAGCTCTGCAGCTTCCTTTTCCGGGAAATGAACTTCCTTGCATCCCTGGCAGTTAATGATGAAAGCTTTTTTGTCGCCCACCAGTGATACGATAGTTTCCTTGGCTTTTAAATCGGTAATTAACATATCACTTCATCTCCCTTATTGCATTCTTACCTGCTTTGATCTTTGTTACAAGCGGAATCTTGGAGGAACAGATAAATTCACAGGACCGGCATTCCACACAATCCATGACATTCATCTCTTTCATGCCCATCCAGTTCTTCTCATCCGCATATTTCGCAAAGTACAGCGGAGAAAGTTCCATCGGACAGACATCCACACAGCGTCCGCATTTGATACACGGCTGTTCTTTGGTCTGATCTGTATCAATGGCAATAATACCATTGGAACCTTTCATCATTGGAACATTCAGATCTGAGAGAGCAAATCCCATCATAGGTCCGCCCATCTTGATCATCACATCATCATCCGTTACACCGCCGCAGTAGTCGATCAGTTCTTTTACGCTGGTACCGATCTTCACGATGAAGTTGCCCGGTTTCTTAATCTTCTCACCGGTTACGGTTGCCACACGCTCGATCAGAGGCATGCCTGTCTGGATTGCATCGGAAATAGCCTTGACCGTACTGATATTATCCACGATCACACCTACATCTGCAGGCAGACCGCCGCGCGGTACCTGTCTTCCCATGACACGTTTGATCAGGGTCTTCTCAGCACCTTCCGGATATTTGGTTCTTACTTCAACCACATCCATATCTTCGATGTCTGCAACCTTTGCACGCATCAGTTCAATGGCATCCGGCTTGTTATCTTCGATAACGATCAGGCCTTTTTCTGCGCCTGTGGTCTTCAGGATTGCTCTGAGACCAAAGATGATGTCGTCTGCAAATTCCAGAAGTACTCTGTGGTCTGCAGTCAGAAGCGGTTCACACTCGCAGCCGTTCAGAAGAATGGTATCTACCGGCTTCGCGGGTTTCAGTTTGACACATGTCGGGAATCCGGCACCGCCCATACCTACGATTCCTGCCTCACGGACAATATCGATGATCTCATCCGGTGTAAGGCTGTCAAGATCTTTATTCGGTTTTACAGATTCGTGCAGAGTATCTTTTCCATCTGATTCGATGACCACAGCCATCACTTCGCTGCCTCTTGTCGCATGCATACGCGGCTCGACTGCAACGACTGTTCCGCTGACGCTGGAATGAACAGGAGCACTGATAAAGCCTGCTGCTTCACCAATCTTCTGTCCGACTTTAACTGTATCGCCAACCTGAACGATCGGATTGGCCGGAGCTCCCAGATGCTGTGACATGGAAATCACAACGGTCTTCGGTTCCGGGAATCTTTCCAGAGCGATATGCTCGCTGAATTCTTTGCGTTCTGAAGGATGAACGCCGCCGTAATAGCCGTCCAGTCTGTTGTCACGGATCGCATTCACATATTCCTGGATCACTTTCACATTGACCTTGGAATAATCACGCAGCTGTACCGGCTGATGTAAAAATTCTTCCAGACGTCCCTGTTTTTCCAGTCTTCTGTAAATATTCTCCCATGCACAGTCTTTCTTGCCATCCACTTCACATTTGCCGTTCTTCGCACCGCCGCACTGGCCATTCACCAGACTCTTGGAGCAGTCTACGATCGGACAGATACCGCCGGTAATATTCAGATAACACTGTGCACATGCATCACAGCTCTTCTTCGTAAGAGCCATACCGTGATGTCCTCTGTAATTCAGTGAATTGCTGGCAGCAATGACAGGCTTGCCTGCCAGATCAGCAACTGTCTGAATTCCCAGACCACAGGAAATGACAACCACGTTCTCCGTACCTTCCGGAATCAGATCCTGTAATTTCTTCCCGGTGTGCATCTTATTGCACAGGAAATCAAATTTCGCACTGCCGGTGATCGTTTTGCCCTGTTCGGCGGCGATTTTCTCAAACTCACCGCAATCCGGTTCGTCAATCGTTTCAAATTCCTTAAAGCATTTGTTGCAGGCAATCACGAACAGGTTGTCCTTACCGGCTAATAATGACACAAGTTCGTCTGTCTCTTTCAGCTTATACTTGGTATAGTTCTCCAATTGCTCACCTTCCTTGATAAAATTGGTTTACAAACCTTATCGCTGTCTGCTTTTTCTGTTCTTTCTCCCTCCGCACTTTTTAAAGAAAAAACAGGAAAAAGAAGGCAGCTAAGTTCTGCAATTAATACGTCATTAAGTATATCACACGTTAGCTATATTATCCAGTGCAAAGATATTTTTTTCCTGAAAAATATACATATTGTGCAAAAAAATCTCACACTTCCAAAAGCTCCATCAGTTCTTCTTTGCTCATGCTGCCAAGATTTCCGCCTTCCCCGCTGATCACCTGATCTGCCAGGTCTTTCTTCTTTTCCTGCAGCTTCTGAATTTTTTCCTCGATGGTCTGCCTGGCGATCAATTTATAAACCATTACCTTCTTCGTCTGTCCGATCCGGTGTGCACGGTCTGTTGCCTGATTCTGTGCTGCAAGGTTCCACCACGGATCATAATGAATGACCACATCTGCGCCTGTCAGATTCAGTCCCACACCTCCTGCTTTCAGCGAGATCAGAAATACCGGTACAGCACCTCCGTTAAATTCTTTTACCAGCTCCAGTCTCTGCTCCTTGGACGTGCTTCCTGTGATCACGAAATACGGAATATCCAGACCTTTCAGTTCTCTCTGAAGAATTTCCAGCATGGAAGTAAACTGAGAAAATACCAGAATCCGGTGTCCGCCGTCCATAGCACTCTGAATCAGATCCAGACATGCTTCCAGTTTGGAGGTTTCCCCTTTATAGTTTTCAAAACAAAGCGACGGATCACAGCAGATCTGACGCAGCCTTGTGAGCTCAGCCAGTACTTTCAGCTTATTTTTATTGAAATCTTCCGAATTCTGACGTGCAAGCATTTCCTTCATATGCACCACCTGTCCGTCATAAAGCTTTTGCTGTGTATCTCCCAGACGGATATAACGGTACTCTTCCAGTTTTTCCGGAAGATCTTTCAGAACATTTTCTTTCAGCCTTCGCAGAATAAACGGTCCCGTCATTTTCTGCAGCCGCTGCATGGCTTTTTCATCATTGTTTCTGACGATCGGGGTTTCTATTTCTTTTCGGAATACGTCATATCCATACAGGAATCCCGGCATCAGATAGTCAAAAATACTCCACAGTTCACTCAGCCTGTTTTCGATTGGTGTTCCTGTCAGAGCGTAACGCGTCCTGCTTTTGATTACTTTGACCGCTTTTGCGGCTGCTGTTGTATGATTTTTGATATACTGCGCTTCGTCTATGACCTCATAGGAAAATTCCTTGTCCTCATAGAACGCAATATCTCTTTTCAGAAGATCGTAGGAAGTCACCAGAACATCATACTGCTGATAATCGCTGATTTTTTTCTGTCTTTCTTCCTGGTTTCCGGTAATGAGGGTAAATTTCAGCTGCGGGGCAAACTTTTCGAACTCTGCTCCCCAGTTGAATACCAGAGATGCAGGAGTCACGACCAGAGATGTACCCTCTCTGCCTTCTTCTTTTGCTGCAAGCATGACGGCGATCACCTGAAGAGTTTTTCCCAGTCCCATATCATCTGCAAGTATCCCTCCGAACTGCCATGCTTCCAGTGTGCGCAGCCATTTATATCCGTCTTTCTGATATCTGCGCATCTGTCTGGAAAGAGAAGCCGGTTCCTCAAAATCTGCATCTTTTACGGTTTTAAAGCCTTTTACAACTTCTTTGAAATGGCTGTCACGGCTGCTTGTGACACTGTCGTGTTCCTCCAGAAGCTTGTCCAGATACAGCGTACGGTATACCGGAAGCTTCATTTTTCCCTTCAGAAGATCTTTGTCCTTGAGATTCATCGCTTCCGTAAGTTCCGCCAGCATCTCAAGAGACGGCTCTTCCAGATCCACAAAAGAGCCGTTTTTCAGACGATAGTATTTCTGCTTTCTGCGGTAGCTCTTCAGAATATCCAGAAGTTCTGCCGCCGGTACATCTTCTGTGGAAACATTCAGTTCCAGAAGTCCGGATGACAGGGACACACCTACCGATACTTTTACTTTATTCACACTGTGATATCCAAGGAACCGTTTGGTGCACCGCACCTCGCCAAGTTCCATCAGATGTTCTGTTCCCTGTTTCATCAGACGGTAAATGGTTTCCTCGTCTTTTCCGCAGCGGAGCTCGTCCTCTTCCCAGACAATTTCCGGGAACCACATATTGGCATAATACAGGATTTCCTCTTCCTTGTGCATATCCCGGAAAGGCTCTGTATTTCCGGCTCTGCCCCGTCCGACGCCTTCCACTACCGAGCACTCTCTGTCACCGTAAACCGCATAGATCCTGCATACGGCATCCTCCTCCACCATATCCAGGTAAAAAATATAATGGGCCTCCGGCAGCACATAAGACCGGAATTTCTCCGGCTGCGTTTCTTTAATTTCCGCAATTTCCTGAAGCTGTGGAAAAACGCGGAGATAAAACTCGGAAATCCGATTTCTGCCCACATGGAAAGAAAAACAGTCATTTTCCGCCATATTTGCCAGAGGCTCTGCTTTTTCCAGGAAAGCCTGTTCTGCTCTGTTCAAATGTCCATCACTGATATAATAAGCGGCATCCGTCCCGTAAAAAAGTTCCGGAAAGCGCCCTTCTACTTTGATTCCGTGAAACTCCTGATTTCCCGGAATCATATCTTCCGATATCCGTATGGACAGCTTTGGATTATTTTCTGCACAGGTCAGCATCTGCTTCTTTATTCCGCTGTCTTTATCCTCAAATTCAATTGCACCGTCTCCAAGACTCTCATAAAATTCGTCCAGCCTCCATCCATACACTTCAAGAGAAGAGCCTACACTTGCCTTCTCTCTTCCGTAATAATAACGGGAAGCATACAGTCTGTGCTGAAATTCTGATTCCTCCCGGACAATTTTGCTGATAAAACGGATCCAGCGTCTTCCCTCGTCTGTAAAGTTTTCCGGCGCATGATTGAATTCTGTACTAGTGCCGTAAACATCGTTGCTGGAATTTCTCACATTCTCACAAAACGTATCCAGCTTTTTTATCACAAATAATTTACTTTCTCCCACTTTGAAAGAAACCGTAAGTGTTCCGTCTTTTCTGATCAGGCGCGGTACCAGCCGGAGACTTTCTGCCTTCCCGTCGGCATGTGCCATCACGGTATTGGTTCTCTTGGTTTCAAAAGCAGACAACAGCCAGTTGCCATCAGCATCTGTTGCATCACCAATATTATGCTCCTTCAGATAGTTTTCCAGCATGCTCAATGCTCCTGCTTTATAAGGGCATTTCGTTTTCGACGGATCATACAGTGCATAATAATCATTGCGGCAGTTTTTACACTGACACTGAAAGGACAGGACTTTCGTTCTGTTAAACAAAATTCTTATGGGAAATTCCCGTTTCTGCTCATATCCGAAAGCGTCCATCTGTCCTTTGCGCTCGGAACTGCGCCCGTCAAATCCGGACCAGATTTTCTTCAGGACCACTTTGCCCTGGCTGCAGTATTTTTTTCCTTCTGCAGTGATATTTGGGGATATTTTTACAGAATTGCTGATCGCTGAGCCGTTAAAATACCGGTAATCCACCAGTTTCTGCTCCGCATGCACGAAACCGGAATTCTCTTCCTGGTCACCATCCTCATCCCAGGAACCGCCCAGAATCGTATAATCGTTTTTTCGCTTTTCCGCTTCCCGGCGTCTGTTCTCCTCTTCCAGCAGTTTTTCCTGTTCTCGTTTCTTCATTTCTTCCTTCAATCGAAGTTCCTCTTCTTTCTCCTTTTTTTCACGGGCAATACGCCTTTTCTCTTCTTCTGCACGTTTCTTTTCTTCTGCGATGCGGCGCTGTTCCTCCTGTTTTCTGCGCAGTTCCTGTTCTTCCAGTTCTCTTTGCCGCTTTTCTGCACGGCGGCGGGCTTCCTCCGCTTTTTCCTGACGGATTTTTTCCCTGCGTGCTTCCTCTGCTGCACGTTTCTCATATTCGATACGGGCAGCCTCTTCTGCCAGACGTTTCTGTTCTTCTTTCTTTCGTGCCTGCTCTGCTTTTCTCTGTTCCCGGGCAAGTCTGCGGGCGGCGCGCTGCTCTTCCAGACGTTTCTGCTCCTCAGCTTCCTTTCGTTTTTCCTCCGCTTCTTTTTCTTTCCGTTCTGCTTCGGCTTTTTTCTCTTCTTCACGCCGCAGCTTCTCCGCCTGTTTTTCCGCGCGCTGGCGTTTCTGTTCTTCCTGCTGGCGCTTTCGTTCTTCCCTCTGGCGCTTCTTTTCTTCCTGCTGGTTTTTCTGCTCTTCCTGCTGGCGTTTTCGTTCTTCCCTCTGGCGCTTCTTCTGCTTCTTTTCTTCTTCAGCCCGGGCTTCTTCCTGACGGAGCTCCTCATCCATTTTCTTCCATTTTTCGAGGAGTTCTTCATCCTTTACGCCATTCTCTTTTGCCTCTTTCGCAGCTTCCACCGCATACATCAGAGCCGACATATGCTCACAGTTTCTGCCGGCTCTGGAAGCCGGACATCTGCAGCTCATACGCCATACTCCGGAATCCGTCTTTCTTGCCGACACTTCTATCCTTTCTCTTGTAAGAACAGCCGCCGTAAATCCTTTTTCTGTTTCCTTCAGATCCGCAACTTTATGATTTAAAAAGAGCATCCTGCCCCTGTTCAAAACAACATCAATAAATTTTGATTCCCATTCGTACATCGGATTATCCTCAATTTCTCCCGACTAATTTCTTTTGATAAACCATTCTATTCTCCTCATTATATTCTTTTTTCACGGATGCTTCAATAAAAAAGCCAAAACCACCATCGAAACCACATATTTTTTCTCCATGATTTTCAAATTTCTGTTGTCCCGATAAATCATCTCGTTCACAGTAATACTTTTTTCAAACTTTTCATATGATGATACAAGGATTTCGGGAGCACAAAGTGCGGAGAAATCCGTGTATCAGAGACGCAAATACCTTTTGCCCCATCATCATGTGATATTTTTATTGATTTTCTTTACCACGGTGCTATAATACTTTACAAGGAAGCATCGTTCAGCCGGGATGAGCGTTCGCCTCGCACGCAAAAGGTCAGGAGTTCGAATCTCATATGCTCCATCATAATATATCTCCGAACTTTTCTCAGGTTCGGAGTTTTTCATTATCAAAAATTACAATAGACAGGGGAAAAATAAATGAGCGTGAATCATAATTCAAATTCAGTAAATCTGCAGAATAAAAAAATCGCCGTCATCGGCATCGGCGGCGTTGGAGGATATCTTGCCGGCATGCTTGCCTCCCGTTACCCTCATGTGACATTTGCTGCAAGGGGAAAGCGCCTGGAATCTATTAAAAAACATGGTCTGACTCTCCACAGTGACTATCACGGGAAAATCACTGCCGTTCCGGAACATGTTGTCCCTGTAGAAGAACTGGAAGAACAGGACTGTATCTTTGTCTGTGTCAAAAATTATTCACTTGAAGAAGTATGCCGCAGCATGAAGCATGCTGTATCAGACCACACGCTGATCATTCCGGTCATGAACGGCGTGGATCCCGGAGACCGTGTGCGCGCCATCCTGACCAAAGGTACTGTCATAGATTCCCTGATCTATATCATTGCCTTCGCAAATCCTGACTTTTCCATCTCCCAGCAGGGCAGCTTTGCACAGCTTTATCTGGGTATCCGGGATGCGGACTGTGCACAGAGAGAAGCTGTAAATGAAGCCGTATCCATTCTGGCAGGGGCAGACATTGACTGTAAAGCAGCAGAAGACATCGAACAGGCTATCTGGAAAAAATACATTCTCAACTGCGCCTATAATGTAACAACTGCCTGCTACGACAATACCATCGGACAGATTAGAAACGATCCTGTAAAAGCCGGTGAATATGAAGCTCTGGTAAAGGAAGCCTATCAGGTGGCTCTTGCCAGACATGTCCATATTACACAGGAGCATATTGACTCCATCATTCACCGCTTCTACTACGAATATGCTGATAATGCCACCAGTTCCCTGCAGCGAGATGTCCGGGCCGGTAAGACGAATGAGCTGGAAACCTTCAGCGGTTATCTTGTGCGCGAAGCCGCAAGACTTGGCGTACCCGTGCCTGTTTCAGAAAGAATGTACCAGATTTTAAAAGAACAGACACAATCACATATATTATAACAAAGCAGATAACGCCTGACCGGATATCTCTCCGAATCAGGCGCTTTTCTTCCAAACAACAGATTCATGGTCTTCCGGAAATGCTTATTAAAAGAAGGATCTGCTGAGATTTCCAACCCCTCAAAAAGATGCCCGGAATCACAACTCTTATTTATTCATAAGTACCTCAAATACTTCCACACCAAATGCCGGTATTTCCAGCTCACCGCATACCTCGATTTCTTTAAATACACTTCGCATTGCCTTCTTCAGGACAATTTTCCGGGACTCAAACTGATAATTCAGCACAAACAGATACTCGCGTCCATCTTTTCGTCTCATCACCAGTTCCACATCCTCCGGTGCTTCTATCAGATGTCTGAACGGCTCTTTCACACCAAGATATTCGAACAGCAATTCCGCATTCTGTCTGGAGAATGCGCTTCCAAGATGAAGAGTCCGGCCCTTTCCGGTTTTCTTTTCAATCAGAGCGGCTTTTCCGGTGTAATAGCTGTTTCCGTAAGCAGCAAGAACTTTTATCTTGTCATCTGCACAGTCTTTCGGATATGTTTCTTTTGCGGATTCATCACTCCTCCCGGAAACGGCAGGTTCCATAATATCATTGAAAATCGGCATTTCCATACGTTTCCCGTCCCAGTCTGCCCACACCGGTTCTTCCATGCCATGAACAAATGAAAATTCTTTCACATCAGACCCTGTCAGATCCCCAAGAAGTCCCGGCTGCGGCATCATCACACATTTTCCATTTTCCTGTTTATAGCCGGAGCGGCATCCGAGCACAAGCGTTCCTCCCTGAGCCACATACTCTTTCAGAAGTTCTGCCCTTTTCTCAGTCATGATCACCGGATGCGGGTAAAACAGTACCGGATAAGATGCCAGATTCTCCGGTATCGTATCTTCATGAAGATAGATCACATTGTACGGTGTATGTGTCAGCTGTGCAATTTCGAAGATTTCTTCCTCACTGGCCTCAGCCACACGCCGGTGAATTTCATCAATATTCGTATCCCAGACATTATCAAAATCTTTCAGAATACCAAATGCAGCCACATATTCTGAGCCGCACAGTTCATCCAGTTTTTTGAAATCCCGGTAAAACTCCTTTACTTCTGCAAGTTTCCGGTTATCCCGGTTGTCGTAATCCAGAATTCCATGCCAGTAGATTTCCGTTCCGAAAGTGCAGGTTCTCCAGCGGAAAAAGGAGATGTAATCTGCCCCATGAGCCACACTCTGCATCGCCCACAGCCGCACCTGTCCCGGACGGGGTGCAGGACCGGACATACGGGTCACCCAGCCGTTAGCTCCGGACTGCTGCTCCATAATTCCGAAATGCGGACAGATGGAACGCACCTCTGTCAGGTTTTTTGACGAGTGACGATCGTTCAGATCTTTTGTATTTTTCGGATCACGATCCAGTCCGAAGGCAAAGCTCGGATAAGAATCATAGGTATAAACATCCAGGCATTCCTCTGCCATTTTGTGATTGTCAATATTCCAGAACATTCCATTAGTGGTGATGAAATCTCCCGGTTTTTTATACTTCCGGATGATCTCCGTCTGCATCCGGCAAAACCGGATCGTGCTTTCGGAAATAAAGCGGTTGTAGTCAAGATACATATGCGGATTATATCCGTCATTCAATACCGGGCGCGGCACATAAATCTGCTCCCAGGCTGTGTATGTCTGATTCCAGAATACCGTTCCCCAGGCTTCATTCAGGGCACCCAGTGTACCGTATTTATCCTTCAGAAACACGCGAAAAGCCTCTGAATCCGCTTCAGAATGATACTCATATGTTTCACAGTTCAGCTCATTATCCACCTGCCATCCCACAATTGCCGGATGTTTTCCATAATGAGATGCAAGCTTTTCCACAATACGGGCGGACAGTTCCTGATATTTCCCTGAATTATAGTTATAGTGCCGTCTTGCACCATGCCGGTAAAGAGTGCCGTCTTCCCGGCCGTTCAGCACTTCCGGATATTTTTCAGTCAGCCATGCCGGAGGTGTTGCTGTGGGTGTTCCGAATATCACACGCATATTTTCTTCCAGACAAATATCCAGAAATTCATCAAAAAAGGTATAAGTAAACTTTTCCTCCTCCGGTTCCACTTTGTTCCAGGCAAACTCCGCAATGCGGACAACAGAAATCCCTGTTTCTTTCATTCGCCTCAGGTCATCTCTCCAGAGCGACCTGTCCCAGTGCTCCGGATAATAACAGACACCCATTGTCATTTCCGTCCATTGAAAATTTTGTTTTCTCATAAATCTTTCTTCTCCTGTAAGTGCATTTATTAGAAAAGCAGGCTTCCCGGAACCGGCTTTTCAGATTATTTCTGAAAATGTTTTATGGCTTTTCAGTGTTTTCCGTGTATTGTTCTTTAATCTCCAGATACTTTTCATAAGATTCATCCAGTATCTGGCAGGCCTTCTCCGGAGATATATGCATTTTTTTTATGATCTTATCTACATCCTCTGCAAATCGCTTATCATCTGCTTTTTTTGAAGCTTCCTCCCTCTGTACCTCAATATCCATTTCGTAATCATACTCTGCCATTAACATATTTACCACCTCGCTGCTCTTTCTTAAAAGATAGTCTGCAAGAATGCCTTTCTCTATGCATTCTTTTACTGCTTTCTGAAGCTGGTCCTCATCTTCTCTGTATTTTCTGGTTGCTTCTACGAACTGGCTGTATTCTCTCAATACTTTACATTTCTCAAGTATCTCATGTTGTTTGTCAGGGTTGATATTAATTACTTTTACAGCTAATTCGAGGCTTATGTTTTCTTCTGTTTCGCAAAATGCAGCAGACAGTTTCAGAATCTGCTCAGCTGGATAATCTTCTGTTCCATTATAAAACACAAAAAACCTTGGTGTCGGAATCTTCACAAGACTGGTTTTATAGCGATCCCGTACAGCTATTATCTTCTCGTACTCTCTTGCAATATAAAGCAGATCCCTCAGTGGAATATTCGGATTTACCGTACTTTGATGTTCACTCAGTACAATTTTTTGATTTCTGACTGTAAAAGCCACGTCATTTTTTAAATTCTTAAAGAGTACATCTTCCAGACTGATTACTTTAATCAATTCCGGATCCGTATCATTTGTGTCATAAAGAGCATTATGTAACTCCAGAAGGTTTTCTTTTGCGGTTTCATCTTTACAGAACAGATCTGTAAAGACACTGTCCTTATGTTCCCGATTTTCTTTTGCCATTCATTTCCTCGCTTTCCCTGCTAACGCAGATTTTTATATAGACAGGAAAAGCGCCCTGACACACATTCCTGAATATACCATAAATAGATATTCCTTTTTCGGAACGTTTGTCATTCGTAATAGTATAAGTACATCCTTATCTTAAATATACACTGTTCGGCAGATGATGTAAAGAATAGCTTCGCGCCTGATTTATCGGTAATTAATTCCATCATACATCTATTTGAAAACAATACGCAAATCCCATGCTTTTTTTTGACATCACTATCATTCTATTATAAACGCAGCTGAACACTATTTATCATCAAAGTTGATTGTCAAAAGGAGTATATTATGGAACTTGTCAAAGATATTGTTTATGGAACAGAAAATCCGGGGAAGCAGATTCTTGATCTTTATCTTCCTGACGGCAATACCTCCAATGTTCTGATCTATTTTCACGGCGGCGGGCTGGAGAGCGGTGATAAATCCACAGATCTTCCGGATAATTTCGGCATGCTTGCGGATCTTTGCAAAATTGTGGTATCCTCGGATTACCGCATGTACCCGGATGCTGTTTTTTCTGATTTTATTGAAGATTCCGCTGCTGCAGTTTTTAGAAATTCCTCCATCACTCTGGTGAAATACCGGCCTTTTTTCCAGTAGAAAAACAGTTTCCGGCTGCTGTCCTTCCCCTCCAGCTTATAGTAAATCACATTGGGATGATCTGTGCCCCGGCTGACCAGCGTATCACTGACAAAGGAAATTCCCAGACCGGAACAGGTAACGTTATAGGCAGTCTGCTGCTGATCCAGTTCAAATACAACATTCGGAGCAAAGCCATGATCCTGACAGAGGTTCATGGCTCTTTTTCCTGTATCATTATCCGGTTTCAGCAGGATAAAAGGCTCTTTCTCAAAATACTCCAGAGGAACCCCCGGGACTTCAGGATTCAGAAATGTCCCCTTCCTGATGTCCCCTGCACTGATCCCGTAACCCTGCAGTTTCTCATTGATTGAAAAAATCCCGGGCACCGCCAGAAGAAGATGTTCCTCCCGGTACTCGCATCTGTCAAAAACAGAACTGTCCAGAAGACAGTTATCCATTACAAGATCCACACCTCCGCTCTGCAAAAGTTTCTCCAGTCCGGATGTATTTTCCTCCACCAGAGCGATTTTTACCAGAGGATATTTTTTCGAAAACTCTCCCATGATCTGCGGAAGTACCCAGGAGGAAAACAGACTGCTGCCGCCCAGTACAAGGTTTCCGGTCTTCAGATCCCCCCAATCATTGATAAAATCCACAAATTCATTCTCCACTGCCATGATTTTTTCCACAGCACTGATGTATTTTTCCCCGCATTCCGTCAGACCCAGCGGCTTAGTACTCCTGTCAAAGATTGGATATCCAACTTTCTGCTCCACACGTTTTACCGCAGCACTGAGTGAGGGCTGTGAAATAAAAAGCTTCTGTGCCGCTTTTGAAAAACTCTTCTCCTGGTATACTGCGTAAACATATTCCATTCCCTGAAACATTGATTCCTCCCCGGTTCTTTTGCAATTCCATGTATATAGCTTTAAAGTTATAGTAATTATAAAAACATATATATTTGATTATAGTTTAACTCCGGTTTATACTATTTTCAACATAAAGTTGACGATACTTGTACAAGCGGACAATACCGTAAACCACCATGAGACTGACAGCACTAAAAATTGCAGAAAATTACTTGTATACGGCAGGCATACCTGCTGTCTCCACAGAAAGCGATACCGATACCACTTATCAGATAATAAAATTGAGGGAGGATTACCACCATGGAACAAAATCACAAAACAGATTATCGTGTAGAAAAAGATTCTATCGGAACCAAAGATGTACCGGAGGATGTCTATTACGGAGTTCAGTCTCTTCGTGCTGCTGAAAACTTTCCCATCACCGGTCTGAATATGCATCCGGAAATCATCAACAGTCTGGCTTATATCAAAAAAGCCGCTGCGATCACCAACTGCGAGATCGGGATTCTGGATAAGAAACGTGCCGCAGCCATTGTAAAAGCCTGTGATGAAATACTTACGGGAAAATTCCACGATGATTTTATCGTCGATCCCATTCAGGGCGGCGCGGGAACTTCCCTGAACATGAATGCCAACGAAGTAATCGCCAACCGTGCTATTGAGATTCTCGGCGGGCAGAAAGGAGATTATTCCATCGTCAATCCCAACGACCATGTTAACTGCGGTCAGTCCACAAATGATGTCATTCCCACAGCCGGCAAAATGACTTCTCTGCGTCTGCTGAAAAATTTAAAGAAAGAGCTTCTCCGTTTACATAAAGCTCTCTGCGCAAAAGCAGAGGAATTTGACCATGTGATCAAAATGGGCCGCACCCAGATGCAGGACGCGGTTCCCATCCGCCTCGGTCAGGAATTCCATGCCTATTCCGTTGCCATTATGCGTGACATGAAACGTATGGACAAAGCCATGGATGAAATGCGCTCCCTGAACATGGGCGGAACCGCTGTGGGAACCGGAATCAATGCAGATGAAGCCTATCTGAACCGCATTGTTCCAAACCTGGTAGAAGTATCTGATATGGAATTCGTACAGGCTTTTGACCTGATTGACGCGACACAGAATCTGGATCCGTTCGTTTCCGTTTCAGGTTCCATCAAAGCCTGCGCCGTAACTTTATCCAAGATTGCCAATGATCTGCGCCTGATGTCTTCCGGACCGAGAGCCGGTTTTGCAGAAATTAATCTTCCCGCCAGGCAGAATGGTTCCTCGATCATGCCGGGAAAGGTAAATCCTGTAATCCCGGAAGTCGTCAATCAGGTAGCCTTTAACATTATCGGAAACGACGTTACCATCACCATGGCAGCCGAAGCCGGACAGCTGGAACTGAATGCTTTCGAACCGATTGTATTTTACTGTCTGTTCCAGTCGATTGACACACTGGCTTACGCTGTCCGCACTTTTGTGGATAACTGCGTCACGGGCATCACTGCCAACGAAACCCGTTGCCGTTATCTGGTAGAAAACAGTGTGGGCATTATCACTGCCATCTGTCCGCACGTAGGCTATCAGAAAGCCGCCGACATCGCCAAAAAAGCACTGCAGACAGGAGAATCCGTCCGCAGCCTCATTCTTCGGGAAAAACTGCTGAATGAAGAGGAACTTGACCATATCCTGGATCCGGTCAATATGACAGAACCGGGAATATCCGGAAAAGAGATGCTTCTCCGGAAATCTCTCGGCTGAAATAATTCCTGAATTGTGAATCGCTCCTGCTTTTATCATTGACTTTTCCATCTGACAAATATGGACTTTTCCATGCGGGTGAGTTATGATAAAAATGTGATTAATGCAATTGGAGGGGGAACCATGAAAAATACGAATATGAAGCTTGAAATGAAGCGTTACGGCTGTGCAGCTTTCGCTGCCGTAATTTTTGCTTTGAATATCAAGACCTTTGTCCGGGCGGGCGGACTGTTTCCGGGCGGATTCAGCGGACTGACTTTGCTCTTTCAGAACATTTTCAGAACATTTGCCGGAGTGGAAATTCCATATACGCTCATCAACATTCTCTTAAATCTGTTTCCAGTGTACATAGGCTTCCGGTTTATCGGGAAGAAATTTACCATCAGTTCCTGCTGTGTTATTTTTCTTTCCAGTATCCTCACCGATATCATCCCGGTTCAGCCAATTACCTATGATACCCTGCTGATCAGTATCTTTGGCGGACTGATCAACGGACTGGCTGTCAGTCTCTGCCTCATCGGCAATACCAGCAGCGGCGGAACTGATTTTATTGCCATATATTTCTCAGAAAAAAGCGGACGTGATATCTGGAATTATATTCTTGGCGTCAATGCCTGCATCCTGCTCATTGCCGGTCTCCTTTTCGGATGGGAACGGGCGCTTTATTCTATTATTTTCCAGTTCACATCCACACAGGCAGTTCAGATTCTGCACCAGAGATACAAGAAACATACACTTTTCATCATCACGCAAAAACCGGATGTTGTCTATAGAGAAATCGCACAGCTCACGCACCACAGTGCCACCCAATTCGAAGGCACAGGCTGTTATACCGATGAAAAAACAAGCATGATCTATTCCGTCGTTTCAAGGGAAGAGGCAAAGATTCTTGTAAGAAAAGTAAAAGAAGCCGATCCTATGGCCTTCGTGAATATCATTAAGACAGACTACATCAATGGACGTTTTTACCATAAGACAGATTATTAGAATGACTCTCAGCTGACGCTGTCGGGTTCTGGATTTTGGCTCGTATCTGTGAAGGTACGGAACAGATACAATAGAAACCAATAGATACGAGATAAGCAAGAATAACAAACGGGGATACTGCAGTTCACCATCGGAACTGAGGCATCCCCATTTTTATACTGTTATTATGATTTGGAATCAAATTTATACTGTTATTAGATTTGGAATCAAAAAAGATGTGCTTCTGATGTCATATCCATCATTTCTTCTGCTTCGCTTTCTTCTCTGCCAGAATCTCTTCTGCAATTTCCACTTCGGATTTTTCATCCGGCGGAAGTACAATATTCAGAATAATGGCAAACAGTGCTGCCGGAACAATTCCTGAACCCCCGAAAATCAGGGAAATGGCGGAAGGAAGGTGTGCAAGTATTGCAGAGTTTGCACCGATTCCGTAGCCCAGTCCAAGTGCTACAGATACAATCGTAACATTTCTCGGTGTAACAGGCCATTTTGTAATAAGCTGAATACCGCTGACTACAATGGATGAGAACATCATAACAGCCGCACCGCCGAGAACGCTCTGCGGCATAATGGAAATCAGCGCAGCAAGTTTTGGAAACAGTCCGCATGCAATCAGGAAAATACCGCCTGTCGCAATGGAAAAACGATTGACAACTTTATTCATTGCAACCAGACCAACGTTCTGGCTGAAAGAAGTATTCGGCAATACGCCAAAAAGAGCTGCAAAAGAAGATCCCAGTCCGTCACACATCACACCGCCGGAAAGTTCTCTGTCTGTTGCTTCTCTTCCAAGACCGCCTTCTGTGATACCGGAAATATCACCAACGGTTTCCACTGCTGTTACCACAAACATAATACAGATCGGAACAATTGCTTTTGCATCAAACACCCATTTCACAGGCATAATCTTCGGAATTGCAAACCAGGACGCATCCGCAACTTTGCTCCAGTTCAGCACCCAGGCTTTGGTTGCCTCCACTGTCTCACCGGCATCATTGACATAGGTAAAAGTTGTAGGAAGAATCATGCCCATGATTCCAACCAGAATATATCCCACAATAATACCGATCAAAATGGATGAAAAACTGGTAAATCCTTTGGTTCCATGCTTCAAAGCCACAATCACGATCAATACAACAAAACCCACAAACAGATTTTCCAGAGAACCATAATCTGCTGCAGAACTTCCTCCTCCAAAAGAACCGATACCTACAGAAATCAACGAAAGACCAATGGACAATACCACAGTGCCTGTAACAACTGCCGGGAAAAATTTGCGCAATGGCTTCAGAAAGCCGCCCAGCACCGTCTCAAACAAACCTCCGATAAAGGAAGCTGCCAGAATCGCACCGTATCCTGCCACACCGCTTCCCATCACTGCTGCAACACTCTTGCATACTCCGATAAAACCGGAACTTGTTCCCATAACGATAGGAAGTTTACCTCCCACCGGCCCGATGGTAAAAATCTGAACCAGCGTAACAATTCCCGCAATCAGCATGGCATTCTGAAGCAATGCAACCTGAAGTTCACTTCCCGATTCAATTCCACATGCTCCTGTAATAATCAGAAGCGGTGTCAGATTTCCCACAAACATAGCCAGCACGTGCTGCAGTCCAAGGGGAATTGCCACCTTCAGAGGCGGACGCCCATCAAGATCATACGGAGTTACTGCATTATTTTGTTTTTTCTCCATAACCGTTCCTCTCTTTCACTTTCTCGTTTGCAATTTACACGAAAAAAGCAGTTCAGCCATTCTTTCAGGCAGGAGCTGCTTCTTCGCAAATATATTTGAATTATAACTCGTTTCCGGCATTTCTGGCAAGTATTTCTTTTCTGGTTTACTGCGCAAAACTTCCACTGAAATGGAACTTCTTATTTCTCCATATCCTTTTGCCTTCATTTTTCATTTGGGCCAAAGCTATTCGCACCTCTTCTTCACCTCCACGTTTTTACCTGCAAAGGCAATACCGTATTTTACGATTTCCTTAATCCCACGATCTTTCATGTCTGTATCATAGTGCTTATCATCAATCTGATTCAATGCTTCTTCGGCAGATGCCGATAGATCTGATTGATCCTTTGTCGCTTTAAATTCCATAATAATGCCCGGCATGGAATGCATTTTAGGCTCCAGCGTAAGATCAAATCGCTCTTCACCAGATTCTCTGTTTGACCGGATATAATATCTTGAAGACATCCCGGCTGCCAGACCCAGCATCATACCATGGTAAAAACTTTCTGATGCTCCATCAAAACAACTGATACAGGTAATCATATATTTTCTAAGAGATTCCTGAAGCTTCTTTCCATCATTCAGGTAGAGAGCTTTTTCCAGTCCTGCCATAATATTACCATCTACGGTTCCTCTGAGCCAGGATAAAATCTCTGTATTATAGACTCTACGGATCTCTTTATTTGGTAATTCAAGTTCTATGAATGTTCCAAATTCGGTTTCCACCGCATCACTTACCGGTCTTAAATATCCGGCAATTAAAAGAAAGCTAAAGATGGTATCTATTCCATCTGTAATTCTGGGATAAATGACATCCATATTCAAGGATGCCTGAACCGCCTCTCCTTGCATCAAAGCAAACAGATTCTCTGCAATCTCCGGTGTAAGAGAAACCATAATTTCACGGATGACCTCATTATCACTCGTATTGGTCCAGTATGGTCTCGCCTGACAATTGTTATAAAAATAATTCGCAACTGACCATGGATTATAGATTTCTGTACTTCCGAAACGATATCCGTCGTACCATTCACGAAGTTCATCAAGCTTTTCCTCCTGTCCATAATATGATGCCATAGCATTTACTTCATCTATAGTAAATCCAAAATACTCACTGTACTTTTCATCCAATACAGAATTCACGATTGGATTATTCAATCCGCTGAACAAATTCTCTTTGGAAACACGAAGAATACCGGTAAGAACACCAAATGCCAGAGAAGCATTATCCTTAAGTCCTCCGGACATAAAATTACGCATAAATATTATCACATCGTCATAGAAATCTCTGGAATGGCCTTGCTGAATCGGAGTGTCATATTCATCGACCAAAATTACAACCTTCGACTGATAATGTTTCTCCAGTATGCGACTCAGATTCAGAAGCGCCCTGGTATACTCCACCTCACTAAGCTCATCCGACTGTATTCTTGTCAAATAATCCTGTTCTACCGGGTTAAGACAGTCGCTTGTAAAAAGTTCTTCATGTCTCATGAATTCATCACGAATCACATTTTTGATTGCAATATAGGTACTGTCCCAATCAGAGAACTTTGCATCTTTAAAAGTAAGGGAAATAACCGGAAATACACCTTGCATCTTCTGATATTTTTCACCACATGCCCAGATCTGCTTATCTTTAAAATATACGGATGTATCTTCTTTCGTTTTTTCAAAGAAGGTCTTAAGCATATCCAAAGCGAGCGTCTTTCCAAATCTTCTCGGTCTGGTAAACAGAATAACCGGAATCTGATCATCAATCAAATCACGAATCAAGAGGGTTTTATCTACATAATAGCTGTTCTGTACCACGTCAATGTAGGAGGTGTTCCCAACTGAACAAGAAAGAATTGCATCATTTCCTACTTTGGGTTTTGCAGTACCAATATAAGCATATACTGTCTCCTCCGGAACTTGCCAGCTTCGACCTGCTCTCACAGCACCTTCCATTTTTCCATCATTGCATAATCCTACAACTCTCCTTGTGGATAACCCCATAATTCTGGCTGCTTCTTTTGTTGAAATATATTTGGTATCAGTCATGTTATCACCTCTTTCGGAAACAGTATAACATTTATCGGAAATTTATTCAATTTATTTCCGTAGAATTTCCGTTATATTTCTTCTATGATTCCGAAGAGACTCATCTTTAATGGTAATCTTTCTGTAACGTAGAATAGATATTCATGATTTTGCGGCAAGTAATTGTAAATTTTGTTAGAATGATGTATACTGTTTGCAACGGACACCCCCTTGTTTGAGTGAGTATGTTGTTGGTGGTACTTCAATTATACATCATTCTTCAGTGGGTGTCTTTATTTTGTGCAATATTTGGGATTTACTCATTTATAGTTATAAAAATAAACCAAATTGCTACAGCTTTATCCCCAACTCAAAGTATTTATTACTGAGTGAAAACCCACGATCATTCATGAAACTCTCTGTGATTCCCAAGAACCCCTTTTCATTCACCATACCTCTTCTTTCTCATCTGCAAGTCGCGTCAATAAATTCCGGTGCCTCTTTGGAATAAAGAATCTT
Source organism: Blautia sp. HCP3S3_G3 (assembly GCF_052063365.1). Taxonomy (NCBI): domain Bacteria; kingdom Bacillati; phylum Bacillota; class Clostridia; order Lachnospirales; family Lachnospiraceae; genus Blautia; species Blautia sp. HCP3S3_G3. The sequence goes on from NZ_JBQHXR010000020.1 coordinate 46,963, forward strand.
CTGCTTGCTGTACAATCCATAATACCCGGAAAGCATATAACTGACCGCCGAAGCCAGCAGCATCCACTCCATCCCCTTTCCTCCAAAAAGCTCCATGCCAAGACAGATCGCTGTAATCGGACAATTCGTTACACCGCAGAACAGCGCAACCATCCCAAGCATCGCGCCAAAAGACGGTGAAAGACCCAGAAGACCACCCGCCACGCAGCCGAATGTAGAACCAATAAATAATGTCGGAACAATTTCGCCCCCTTTATACCCGGCTTCCAATGTCAACGCCGTAAAAATCATTTTCAGCAGAAATGCCTCCGGCCGTGCATTTCCCGCAACCGCCTCCTCAATCACACGCTCTCCTACACTCAGATAATCACCTGTTTGAAGAATCAGTGTCAATCCTATGATCAGAAGTCCTCCTACAAATGCTCTGACATAATGATTCTTAAAACAATGTTCATACCAATGTCCTGTTTTATGCAAGATCACACAGAAAATAATACTCACCACAGCACACCCAAGTGCCAGCACACAGACACGTCCTCCTGTCAGTAAATCAAAGCTTTCCGGCATGCCAGATACCGTAAATCCCATATGTCCGACTTTAAAATATCTGGCAATGGTATCTGCGGTAAGCGCCGCAACAGAACAGGGAACCAGCGCTGAATAATGCATAATTCCCACACTGACTACTTCCAGAGAAAACACCGCTGCAGCAACTGGCGTTCCGAACAATGCTGCAAAACATGCGCTCATTCCGCACATTGTATAAACATGCATGGTTCTCTCTTCCGCTTTTGCCCAGCGGCCAAGCTGCTGTGCGATACTCCCGCCCATCTGGAGCGCTGCACCTTCACGTCCGGCACTTCCTCCGCACAGATGTGTCAGAAGTGTTCCCACAAAAATAGCAGGTGCCATACGAAAAGGAACTTTACTTTTTGTCCGGATCGACAAAAGCACCCTGTTGGTTCCCCGATGCCTCCGAAGTCCTGCAAAATGATAAATTGCAACAATCAGAAGCCCTGCAAACGGAAGTCCGAATAATAACCACGGATACTGCGCCCGAAGCCCCGTTACCATCTTCATTCCGTAAGCAAATCCTGTTCCGCAAAATCCCACAACAGTTCCTACTCCAAGTCCAATCATCACCCACTGTAAAAAAACTGAGGCATAATGTCTGACTGCGTGATATACTTCTCTGACATGTTCCATTTTTCTTTCCCCAAAAAATACCAGCTGAATCAGATGAAATCATTGGTCATTTTAATGATTTTCCACCATCAGCTGGAATTCTTTTCTTTCCTGTAATTTTTGTCTTTTGCACTATCAGCTGCTGTAATTCTCTTGCACTTTCAGCTGCTGTAATTCTCTGTCTTTTTGCACTTTCAGCTGCTGTAACTCTCTGTCTTTTCGTAAGTTCCGTTGATACTCTTGGAATTACCCACAGTCACACTGTTCTGACCTGCCGCTACAGTAATACCATTCATTCCCTTGCCGGAAAGAACATAATTATTTCCACTGGATTTCACAATATTACCTGACATTTTGCCGATACTGCCATTTACATAATAAACGATCATCGTTACCGTACCGCACTCGGTACCTTCGCCGGCATCTTCAATAGAAAAATCTGTATACAGACTGATCTGCATCACAACTTCCTTACTGTCTGTATAAAGATGATACTCTCCGGCAAAATCCGAATACACACCGGATTCCGAAGAACTTCCCGATCCGGCATAATTTCCGGAATTCATGGCATCGGACAGCTTACTAATATTGGCATTTTCATACTCATTGAAAACACTCTCATCAAAATCAGACGGAGCAATCGTACCGTAATACCAGGACTGCTGATTGAAATAATCCTGATATTCTTTCATGTCAAATTTACGGCCGCGGCGGGCATAAATCTCATTGATCGCAAGCTGCTGCTGTTCTTTTGTCAGCGCTGAAACCTCCGCATCCGTCACGTAACGCAGATCACTTCCCGGAAGAAGATAGCTCAGTTTGCCCTGCAGTTTCTCAATATTTTTTTCTTCAATGCTGTTAAAAACATTTACATCAAAGGAATCAGCTTCTACGGTTCCGGAATACCAGGATTTTTCATTGAAATAATCCTGGACCTGGGATATCACAAATTTTCTGCCGTGACGGGCATAGATTTCATTGATTGCCATCTGTCTCTCGCTGTCAGACAGATTGGAAAGCGTATCTGAAGAAATCTCAGCACTGTCTGAATTCGGCACAATATAATAGTCCGGTGATCTGTCAAGCCCATCCACCAGAACATTTCCGTCTGTAATCGCCGCCTGTACCTCCACGACACCTCTCATTCCCACAGGATTTCCCATTGTCAGCATGCACGCCACAAGACCTGCCGCCATCATTTTATTCATCCACTTTTTTCTCATCATAAATTCCTCCCTATTAAGTCAAGTCTTTTTTCCTTGAATATCAAGGATTTTTTCAATATATCATCAATAAATATCTCAGAAGAAGGAGCCATAGGAATGGACATTTCTCTGT
>NZ_JBQHXR010000021.1:0-44948 GCF_052063365.1 Blautia sp. HCP3S3_G3
ATCACACTTCACAGTGTTTCGCACTGAACCAAAGTTCCGGAGAAAACCATACGCATAGTAAAACTCGAAGAATTCTCACATACAGTTGCTGAACTAAAGCCTTCTTTAATTCACCAAAAACATTTTTATTAACTAAAGCCTTCTTTAGCGAATTAAAGAGTTGGATTTGCTTTAATAAAAAAGTGTTTTCCAATTTAACATATCTAAAATCAGAAAACACTTTTCGTAATATTTGGAATAAGATATCCGGATAGCAATTTTTCGACACGTTCTACAGCTTCTCATCAGGTGTTGTCAGTATTCCATGATAAAACCGGATGTAATTTACCAGAGAAAAAATCATAAAGGCGATCATGATAAGAATCAGGACATCTGCGGCTGCAGCCGGCAGATTCGGAGCGAGCAGAAGAAGCATAATACCCACATCTACCACACCGGTGGTAATCTTTCCGAACCACTGAGCACCCTTTCGGACATGCTTCTTTTTGATAACATAAAGCCCCATCAGAGACATATAACATTCTTTTAGCAGGAAAACCACCAGAAAAACTTTCATCATAGGATAACGCAGCAGCACCGCAATCGCAAGTGATCCCTGCGTCAGCTTGTCTGCAACCGGGTCCAGAATCTTTCCGAAATCGGTAACCATATGGAACTTTCTGGCAATTTTCCCGTCAAAAAAATCAGTGAGCAGAGAAATGCCCAGAATCACAAATGCGGCAAAAAAGTCTTCGGGGCTGTCCGCATAACTGTACAGATACAAAAATACCGGTATCATCAGTATCCGAAAATATCCCATAAGATTGGGAATGCTGAAATATTCTTTTACCATGTTATCCTCCTGCTTTTGTGTAATGACTGGAAGTCTGAAGAAAAAATTCCAGAATGCGGCAGATTTTTCTGCCCCCTTATTATATGAATCTGAAAAAAATATGTCAATTATGAATTTGCAAAAGCTGGCATTGGAAGCATTTGTAAAGAATTACAAATATAAAAGAATTCCGGAGAGATTCAGCAAAAACAAATATAAAAGAATTCCGGAGAGATTCAGCAAAAAGAAATAAAGAAGAATTCCAGAGAGACTCAACAAGTTAGCATCTCAAATATAGACAGAATCTGGAAATACAGAGCCACCTGGTTGACATCCGTTTGAAACGATTTTATAATCATTTTCATAGATTCAATATATCTGAATGTTAACTGTTCCGTACATGTTTATTGCATAATTGCATGCAGCAGACGGCAGAATTTTATGTATAACAGATATCAGACAGATGAGATAAATATCTTATATTGGAGGGTTTGTGATGAAAAAAATTGAACCGATGTCCTGGAAACAGGAAATGGCCGCTTTTCGGGAAAAAACAGATGCATTTTATAAAGGTGAGATTAAGAAAAACGAATACAAAGGATTTTCCGGCCTGTACGGAAGCTATGCACAGAAAGGCGGACAGGCCAGCATGCTTCGTCTGAGAATGACAGCCGGACGTGTAACGAAAGAGAAAATGGCGTTTACTGCTGATGCAATCCGTCGTTTTCATATACAGCGTATCCATTTTACAACCTGTGAAACCATTCAGCTTCACGACCTTCAGCCGGAAATGATTTATGATATTATGGAAGGGGCACTGGACTGTGGAATTGTTACCATGGGAGGCGGCGGGGATTTTCCCCGTAATGTGATGTGCTCTCCGCTTTCTGGTGTGGAGGCAGAAGAGTATTTTGATGTGATCCCGTATGCAGAAGCGGCTGCAGAATATCTGATGCATTTTATCAAGACTGAAAAAATGCCGCGTAAACTGAAGGTATGTTTCTCCAATTCACCGAAAAACTATCCCCATGCCACTTATCGCGACCTTGGTTTTGCAGCAAGAGAAGATGGGAAATTTGATGTTTACAGCGCAGGCGGTCTCGGCAACAATCCGCGTTTCGGAGTAAAAGTGGCAGAGGCAGTTGAGCCGGAGAAGATTCTGTATTATATCAAGGCAATGTGGCTTACCTTCCGTGCTTACGGAAATTATGAAAATCGTGCCAAAGCCAGAACCCGCTATATGCAGGATGTACTTGGCGGCGCAGAAAATTACAAAAAAGCATATCTGGAAAAACTGGAGGAAGTTTTTGCATCAGGAGAAGATCTTACAATTTCTGTAACAGCTCCGGAATGCAAAAAAACAGGAGATGGAACGGAGGCTTCCGGTTCTCGTGTTCTTCCGCAGAAGCAGAGAGGACTTTATACAGTTGCATGGCATCCGATCGGAGGTCAGCCATCTGCGGAAACTTTCTGCAGACTCAGTGATCTTCTTGCAGAAATTCCGGATGCGGAGATGCGTCTGGCTCCGGATGAAGGGGCATATATCATCAACCTGACTGGTTCGGAAGCGGAAAAAGTTCTGAATCTGACCAGCGATGGTGCACGTACGCTGTTTGAAACATCGGTAAGCTGTATTGGTGCAAGCATCTGTCAGGTTGGACTGCGCGATTCTCAGGCACTTTTGCAGGTCTGTGTGGATGCAGTAAGAGAAGCGTCCATCCCGGATGGAGCACTTCCGCAGATTCATATTTCCGGATGTCCGTCCTCCTGTGGAACACATCAGACCGGTGCTCTTGGATTCCGCGGTGCAGCAAAATCTATTGACGGCAAATCCCAGCCGGCATTTGTGCTGTATGTGAACGGCAGGGAATCCCAGGGAAAGGAAGCTTTTGGTCATGAAGCAGGAACCATTCTGCAGGATCGTATTCCGGCATTCCTTGTAGAACTTGGAAAGACGGTTGCCGCCAGTGGTAAGTCTTACGAGGAGTGGATTTCAGAAGACGCAGAAGGTGTGGATAAAATTGCTGCAGGCTATCTGGTGTAAATACTGCAGGAATGTGCTGAATTTACCAGAAAAGAAGCACGTGATGGAATTACCAGAAAAGAAGAATGTGATGGATTTACGAGAAGAACAGAAAAAATAGAAAAAGACAGAATCTGACGGAATGTATTTCTGCATATTTTCAGTTTCTCAATTTTCCATAAAATAGAAAGCAGATTTCATTTCTGTACGGTAGTTGAAGTACAGAGAAATGAAATCTGCTTTTCGTATATTTTCAAACACGCTCTAGGATAATGTTATGTATTTCCAATGATATAAGACGGCCCTTCAAACACGCTCTACGACGGAAGGGAATATATTGCGGGAGCAATCCGCAGTCAGATGACATAATCTCCTCCGTCAGTTCCTGACTCCAGCAGGTCCTGCAGTGTAATCCCGTCAAAATACTCGTCAATCAGTTTATAAAGGCCTTCCCACATGCTCAGAGTCTTGCATTCGGCTGCTCTTGGACATTTGTTCGGAACATCTTCCAGACAGGCTACCGGTGCAAGAGAACCTTCTGCCAGTTTCAGAATGCTGCCGATGGTATATTCCTCCGGTGATTTGGCCAGTTTATAGCCGCCGCCTTTCCCGCGCAGTGCAACCAGTAAGCCGTTTTTGCTGAAGGTAGAAATAATGGCTTCCAGATATTTTTCAGAAATCTCCTGTCTTCGGGCAATATCCATCAAAGGAATATATTCGCCCTGGTTATGTTCTGCCAGATCCAGCATCACGCGGATTGCATACCTTCCTCTTGTTGATATTTTCATGCTAGTTTCCTCCACATTATCAATATCTGTTTTTTAAAAACAGTAATGAATTTTCAAACACGCTAGTATAACCCACAATAAATAACCATATGTTTCGGTGAGGTATTTATTGTGGCTTATACTAGTACATCGAATAATAAATAACCAGCTATATCACTTGCCTGATTTCTCATCTGCTGCATTGTCGTCAATCGACGATGCCACCGCATCGCCTCATTCCTCCGCCTTGTATATGAGAAAATCATTCTGCGTGATATAGCCAGTCATTTATTTTTCGATGTACTTGATTCCCTCGTTTTCAAAATAACTGCACCAGATATTCTGCGTTATTGGTATAGTAATTTACGAAAGGATACGTTAGAAGCAGAATTCTCTGAAAAAGTCACACTCTGCATCGTTGCACTGTGCTGCATCAATTGTTTTGATATCACAGTGGAAGACATGTCCAAGCTGATTGATTTTATCACCGAAAACACGGAAGACAAACGGTACATTGTTTTCCATCAGTTTATTTACCAGCAACGGTGCCTGAATCTTCTGGAAATCATTTACAGAAGTCATGCAGAATACCGGCGGATAAACATCAGTAATACGGTTCAGCACATTGATCTTCTCCAGTTCTTCATCAGAGCCCTGTTCAGGAAGGAAATCCTTCATCAGTTCCAGTGCAAGCTGTTGGTCGGGATCGCCATTTTCCAGTGCATAGACACCACAGTTCAGCGCAATGGCTGTCAGCGCAAAGTTTTCCGGAACTGTAAATTCGTATCTTGCTGCATAATCAGGATTGGTGCAGATACCGGCATAGAGACCGAGAAGATGAGCTCCTGCAGAATCGCCTACGGCAAAGATTCTTTCTGTGTCAAAATGGTATCTTCCCGCACGTTTCATGACCCATTTGCACACAAGGTTCAAATCCTCCAGAGGTGCCGGGAACTGATGCTCGGGAGCAAGACGGTAAGTGAAATTCACAACTGCAAAACCGCGCTGAGCCAGACTCATGCAGTAATACTGATAACGCTCTTTGTCACCATATACCCATCCGCCGCCATGCACGCTGATGATCACAGGAAGATCCTCTCCTTCAGCCTGCTTTGGACGGTAAACATCCAGTTTCTGAATATTCCGGTCTTCGTGGCTGTAGACAATATTGTCCCAGCGCTCTACATCCTCCGGTGTATTCATCAATGCGTCTCTTTCATCATCACTTTTTTTAAACTCTGCTCTGAGTTTATCACTTAATTCAGACATTTCATTTCCTCCATGATTCTTATATGATACAGGATTGTTTCCTGTTATTTATTATTTTCGTCGTTCTGGAAATACTCTCTGGTGAGCTGTATAACAACCGGAGCCAGAAGAAACAGTGCAATCAGGTTGGGGATTGCCATCAGTCCGTTGAAGGTTTCTGCGATACTCCAGATCAGACCAAGGTCAACGGTAGCTCCAAGAAGTGCAACCAGTGAGTAGAGTACCATAAACGGCCGGATCGTTCTGCTTCCGAGAAGAAATTCCATACACCGTGCTCCGTAAAGTCCCCATCCAATGATGGTGGAGAAGGCAAAACAGCACATGGCAATTGCTGTAAAAATAGAAACCCAGTTGCCGTAAACAGCTGTAAAACCGGAAATAGTCAGTTCTGCACCTGCGGCTGATCCATAGGGAACGTTCACTCCGCTTAAGAGAATGACAAGAGCCGTGAGCGTGCAGATCACGATGGTGTCCATAAATACTTCAAAGATTCCAAAAAAGCCCTGTTTCACAGGTTTGCGTGTATCCGCACAGGCATGGGCGATCGATCCTGTACCAAGACCGGCTTCGTTGGAAAAAATACCGCGGGAGACACCTTTTTTCATGCTGAGGAAAAAGCTTCCCACAATACCGCCTGTTACTGCAGAAGGCTGAAAAGCACCTCTGATAACAGAAGCAAAAACAGCCGGAACCCGGTTGATGTTCAGAAGTATCACGCCAATTGCAAGGATGATGTAGATCAGTGCCATAACCGGAACCAGTTTTTCGGTAACTTTTCCGATACGCTTGATACCGCCGAGAAGAATCAGGCCGACAAGAATCGTGATGACGATGCCGATGATCAGGCAGCTGATGCAAACTCCGGACTCGGAAATCACATGGTAATTGAGCAGCGCGGAATTGATGGCTGCAGTAATGGTATTGACCTGTGTGGCATTTCCGGTTCCAAATACGGCAAGTACACCGAAAAGAGCAAACAGGTATGCAAGAAAGATCCATTTTTTGCCCAGACCGTTTTTGATATAGTACATGGGTCCGCCCACCAGGTCTCCCTGTTTATTTTTTTCACGAAAATGAACGGCAAGCGTTACTTCGGAAAATTTGGTACACATACCAAGCAGGGCAGAAATCCACATCCAGAATACAGCGCCTGGTCCGCCGATTGCGATTGCTCCGGCAACTCCTGCAATGTTACCGGTTCCTACGGTAGCAGCAAGTGCCGTACAGACAGCCTGGAATGGAGTGAGGGCACCGTCCGCCGCTTCTTTCTTGCGGAACATTCGCCCGATCGTGCATTTCATAGCGTAGGGGAATTTGCGAATCTGAATAAATCCGGACCGGATGCTTAAATACAGACCGACACCAATGATGCAGATCATAGCCGGTACACCCCAGATGAAATCGTTGACAATACTGTTGATTTTTTCAATTGTTTGCAGCATATGAACCTTCCTTTGTATAAAATGATGAAATGGAATAGAAAAATTTTAGCATAAAATGGGGAAAAAGTACAGAATTTTATAGAAAGAACAATTAAAGAAATTAGCACTCGCTCAAAGAAAGTGCTAACAAAACACTTGACACAGGAAAAGAAAAGTGTTATATTCCACATAGAACAGAAGAAGAACGAAATACGTTTTTCATATAAGGAGGAAAGCCTATGAATATCAGTAAATTTACACAGAAATCCATTGAGGCTGTCCAGAACCTGGAGAAAGTCGCTTATGAATACGGCAACCAGGAAATCGAGCAGGAGCATCTTCTGTATACTCTTCTGACACAGGAAGACAGCCTGATTCTCAAACTGATCGAGAAGATGGAGATTAATAAGGAATATTTTCTGAATACAGTAAAAAAAGCCCTGGATGCAAAAGTAAAGGTATCCGGCGGAGAACTCCGCTTCGGCCAGTATCTGAACAAGGCTCTGGTAAGTGCCGAAGATGAAGCGAAGGCCATGGGAGACGAATATGTTTCTGTGGAACATTTGTTTTTGTCCATTCTGAAACAGCCAAGCCCCAGTATGCAGAAAATCCTTAAGGAATTCGGCATTACCAGAGAACGCTTTCTGCAGGCTTTGTCCACAGTCAGAGGCAATCAGCGTGTAGTCAGCGATAATCCGGAAGCTACTTACGATACACTGAACAAATACGGCGAGGAACTGGTAGAAAAAGCCCGCAATCAGAAAATGGATCCGGTGATCGGCCGTGATGCGGAGATTCGGAATATCATCCGTATTCTTTCCCGTAAGACCAAGAATAACCCGGTTCTGATCGGGGAACCCGGCGTAGGCAAAACAGCGGCGATTGAAGGGCTTGCCCAGCGTGTTGCGGCAGGAGATGTTCCGGAGGGACTTAAAAATAAGAAGATTTTTGCCCTGGATATGGGAGCTCTGGTGGCAGGTGCCAAGTACAGAGGCGAATTTGAGGAACGACTGAAAGCAGTTCTGGAGGAAGTGAAAAAGAGTGAAGGAAATATCATTCTTTTCATTGATGAGCTTCACCTGATCGTAGGTGCCGGCAAGACCGACGGTGCCATGGATGCAGGCAATATGCTGAAACCCATGCTTGCCAGAGGAGAACTGCACTGTATCGGTGCCACGACGCTGGATGAATACCGTCAGTATATCGAAAAGGATGCAGCTTTGGAACGCCGTTTCCAGCCTGTGACAGTAGATGAGCCGACAGTAGAAGATACCATTTCCATTCTTCGTGGACTGAAGGAACGCTATGAAGTTTATCATGGTGTCAAGATTACCGACAGTGCTCTGGTAGCAGCGGCAACACTGTCCCACCGATATATCACTGACCGTTTCCTTCCGGACAAAGCCATTGACCTTGTGGATGAGGCATGTGCTCTGATCAAGACCGAATTGGATTCCATGCCTACCGAACTGGATGAACAGCGGCGCCGGATCATGCAGATGGAAATCGAAGAATCCGCGCTCAAAAAAGAAACAGACAGCCTGAGTAAAGAACGTCTTGCAGATCTTCAGAAGGAACTGGCAGAGATGCGGGATGCCTTCAATACCCAGAAAGCACAGTGGGATAACGAGAAGCATTCGGTGGAGAAACTGCAGAAACTCCGTGAGCAGATTGAAGATGTCAACAAACAGATTCAGAAAGCCCAGCAGGACTATAATCTGGAAAAGGCTGCAGAGCTTCAGTATGGGGAACTCCCGAGACTGCAGCAGCAGCTGGAAATTGAAGAGCGTAATGTAAAAGAAAGTGACCGCAGACTGGTTCATGAGGCAGTGACGGATGATGAGATTGCCAGAATCATTTCCCGCTGGACCGGAATTCCAGTGACGAGACTGACCGAAGGAGAGAGAACCAAGCTTCTTGGCCTGGAAGAGCAGCTTCATAAGCGTGTGATCGGACAGGATGAAGGTGTCCGCCGTGTGACGGATGCGATTCTCCGTTCCAAAGCGGGAATCAAGGATCCTACCAAGCCAATCGGTTCCTTCCTGTTCCTTGGACCAACAGGCGTCGGTAAGACAGAACTTGCCAAGACTCTGGCGGAAACACTTTTTGACGATGAGCAGAATATGGTCCGTATCGATATGAGTGAGTATATGGAGAAGTATTCTGTATCCAGACTGATCGGAGCGCCTCCCGGATATGTAGGATATGAGGAAGGCGGCCAGCTTACAGAGGCAGTTCGGAGAAAACCGTACAGCGTTGTTCTCTTTGATGAGATTGAGAAAGCACATCCGGATGTATTCAATGTCCTTCTTCAGGTGCTGGACGATGGAAGAATTACCGATTCTCAGGGAAGAACTGTGGATTTCAAGAATACGATTCTGATCATGACTTCCAATATCGGATCTCCGTATCTGCTGGAAGGCATTGATGAAAACGGTGAGATCAGACCGGAAGCGGAAGAACAGGTGATGAATGACCTGAGAAATCACTTCCGTCCGGAATTTTTGAACCGTCTTGATGAAACAATTTTATTTAAGCCCTTGACAAAAGACAATATTGGTATGATAGTAGACTTACTGGTAAAAGATTTGAACAAGCGTCTTTCTGACCAGGAACTTTCCCTGGAACTGACCGATGCAGCCAAGAAGCTGTCTATTGAGGAAGGATATGATCCGGTTTACGGAGCCCGTCCGCTGAAACGTTATCTGCAGAAAAATGTGGAGACGCTCGCTGCAAGACGGATTCTGTCCGGTGATGTCCATACCGGAGACACAATTGTGCTGGATGTTCAGGATGGGGAGTTCATCACAAGGATAAAGGATGGCAACTCATGATACCAAAAGACCCTGTCATTTTGTTAAGTTACGTGAATACCCAGCTTCGGGATTACTATGATTCCCTGGAGGCTCTCTGCACCTGCAGAGGATTGAAGAAAAAAGAACTGGAAGAAAAGATGGATTCCATCGATTATCATTACGATGCGGATACCAATCAGTTTATATAGGGTATCAACAGCAAAAACCCCCGGAAGCATTCTTCCGGGGGTTTTGTGATGCAGGATTTTACAAGAGCATTTCTTTCTATACTTTTGCGTGAATATGGGATATAATATAAAAATGCCATGTAAGATCATACAAGAGTAAGGGGAATCGAACAATCATGACAGAAAGCAGAAAATATCTGGAACATGTGCTGAACAGTCTTCACAGGAGAATCGCGGAAATCAATGCTTCAATCGCAGAGGGCGAGAAGGAGATTGAAAATATGCATGAATACTACTGGGAAAACTATACAGAAATGGACCAGTATGGATACGAAAATTTTGACAATCAGCAGGCATTGCTTCATCAGGTAAATGCCAACCAGGAAGAACGGCAGCGGCGCCATCGTTTTCGCAAGATGCTGGATTCGCCCTTTTTCGGAAGAGTGGATTTCCGTTTTGAGGGAGAGGAAGAAGCGGAAACTTTTTATATTGGAATCGGGAATTTTGCAGAAAAGACAGGAGGGATTCCACTGGTTTACGACTGGCGTGCTCCTGTGAGCGGACTTTTTTACGATTATGACAAAGGTCCGGCTTCCTATACGGCTCCTGCCGGAGAAATTACCGGCGAGATTACATCAAAATGGCAGTATAAGATCCGCGGAGGAAAGATGCTCTATGAATTTGAGAGCGATATCAAGATTGATGATGAGATTCTAAAAGCAGAACTTGGCAGTAACGGTGAGGTACAGCTGAAAAATATCATCCGAACTATTCAGAAAGAGCAGAATGCCATCATCCGTAATACAAAGGATAAAATACTCGTGATTCAGGGTGCAGCCGGAAGCGGTAAGACCTCTATTGCGCTGCACAGAATCGCTTATCTTCTCTATCATGACCGGAACAACCTGAAATCCTCCAATATTCTGATCCTGTCTCCGAATAGTGTATTTGCGGATTATATTTCTCATATCCTTCCGGAACTGGGAGAGGAAAATATTCGTGAGATGAGTTTTGATCTGTTTGCTTATCGGGAACTGAAAGATACGGTTTCAGACTGTGAGGACCGTTATGATCAGATTGAGCGTTCCATTGCGCATCCTGGTAAGCGGGATTATTTCCACGAAAAACAGTCTGTGGAATTCCTGAACAGTATGGAACGGTTTTTCCTTGAAATGGAAGATGAACTGATGCGCTTCCGGGATGTGGAATACAAAGGACACGTCAAAACAGAAAAAGAGATCATAGAACTGTTTTATTTCAAATTTATGGATATTCCGCTGCTTTCCAGAATGGATGCGGTGGCGGAATATTTTATTGATGAAGTGGAGACGCTTCGCGGCGGCGATCTTCCGGATGAGGAACGGGAAGCACTGAGAGAAAAATTCATGAAGATGTATGAGACCAGAGATCTGTATGTGCTTTACAGCGAGTTCCTGAAAAGAGAGGGATATCCGGGACTTCCGAGGGTTGGCTTTGAGAAGCGGAGACTGCGTTATGAGGATGTTTATCCGATGCTTTATATGAAATACAGCCTTTTCAGAAAGAAGGGAGACAGTCATATCAAGCATCTTGTGGTGGATGAAATGCAGGATTATTCCAGAATGCAGTATCTGATTCTGAAGAAAATGTTTCCCTGCAGGATGACGATTCTCGGAGACAGGGCACAGACGATGGATGAAAAAGTACAGGATGTGCTGGAGTTCCTGCCGGGAATTTTCGGAAAAGATATCCGCAGAATAGTCATGAATAAAAGTTACCGCAATACAGTGGAGATTGCACAATATGCCAATCAGCTTGCCGGTATTACAGATATGGAATTATTTGAACGTCATGGAGCTCCTGTTGAGGAAAAAGAATGCAGTTCTATGAGTGAGGCTCTTGAGAAAGCATTGGAATGTCTCCGGATCGGAGAGGATGCCTATGAGACGGCTGCAGTGATTCTGCGCACGGAAGGAGAAGCCCTTGCGGCTTATGCGTTTATGAAAGAACGGATGGAGCAGAAAGGGTTTGACACGGAGAAAATGCTCACCTATATGGACCGCAACAGCTCCAGCTTCCGCAAAGGTCTGACAGTTACGACGTTTTATCTTGCGAAAGGCCTGGAATTTGACCAGGTATTTTCTGTTTTTCCTGTAAAAGATACCACACCGCTGGTAAAGCAGGCACGGTATATTGCAGCCACCAGAGCGCTGCATGAACTTCATATGTATGAGTATAAAAAGGGAAAAAAGATTATGCGTTCAGAGTATTAAACAATAAAGGTGATGCGTTCAAAGCATTAAAAAATAAAGGTGATACGTTTCGAGCATTCAAGCATAAAAAAATAATACGTTTAGAGAACTTGATCGTAAAAAAGATATTACAGATATTTTACAGAATTTTTATATCATAAGAAAGTGCTCTGCATTGCCTTGTAATATAAAAAAACTCTGGGCAGGATTATATAAGGAGCCATATTTACTGCAGTTGCTTTGCGGATATTTCTGTGAAAATCTGTCCATACTATGGAGAGACGAAGGGTTGTTAAGCAAATGCTGCAGCGGTTTCGGAATTCAGTGGGACACAGGATTTTCACAATACCTGCGGTAAATTTTATTGACAGTTTTGTCATAAAATAATAAAATAAACAGGAATTCTGGAAAATAACAGAAAACAGTCAGTGCACGAAGTTATGCAGAATGTATGATTCCCGTGCATTGCGAAGCGTGTTGCTGGGAATGGATGAAACAGTAACAATGATTTAAGGAGGCTACTATGAAGAATAAAAAAGTACTTGCGATACTTGCAATGGCTATTTCCATGTCCTGTGTATTCACGGCCTGTGGATTTGGCAGCAAAGAGGAGGAACAGGTGGTAGTAGATGTGACTCCTACACCGGAACCGACGGATGTGCCGGATCCTACACCAACGATCGCACCTGATACACAGACAAGTATTTATACATCCAGGGACAAAACAATTTCCATGAAACTGCCGGATGCCACCTGGGCGAATAAGACTGATGAGACAGATATGGTCAGCTTTGAATCTCCGGAACAGGGGAAAATTCTGATTCTCCATGGAGCAGGGGAAGAAGATATGTCTGTGGCTGTGATTCCGAGTACCGAGGATATGGCGGTATCCTTGGAACAGGCATCGGACCTGGTGCAGGGAACCGATTTTGAAATACAGAATTATACGGCGACAAACACAGACGGCATTAACGTTTACAGTTATGTGACCAAGATGCTGAATCCTGATAAGAGTGACGGGTTTGTATATGTGGTAAATAAAGTATTTGCAAATGACGAAGAATACTACACCATACAGGGTTCTGTGAGAACAGAGGATGCTCTGGAGAAGATTCAGGAATCCATAGATTCCTTTGCCATTGTGGGAGATTCTACTCTGAAGAGTGCAGCTCCGGGTGCGGATGATAAGGGAACAACAGGAAATACAGATACTGAAACAGACGGAACCACAGCAGGTACTGCAGATGGTACGGCAGCAGACGGAACGACTGCTCAGCCGGCAGAAGGAACAGACAGCAGTCAGACCTCCGGCGGAGAAAGCTCCGGCAGTACCAATTCCGGCGGATTTACGCAGGAACAGCTGACAGACACCAATCAGACCAGAACGATCTACCGTAATTCCGATGGACATCCGCTTGTGATCACACCGAACGGGGACGGTACATGGAGTGATTTTGACGGAAATACCTATGACTTCGTGAATGAGGAAGATGTTTACGATCAGAATGGCGTAGATTATTATTATCACGGTGAAGGTGCAGATGTATACTACATGCCTGTTGAATAAAATGAGCATGTGCATGTGAAAGGCAGAAATGTCAGAAAAGCTGCGGCAGGGATGAACTGCCCGCAGCTTTTTTGTATCCTGGGTAAGTGCTTCGCATTTTCCTGTAATAAAAAAATATCCCGGGTAAGTGATTTTCATTTTCCCGGGATACAAAAAGCCCTTCGGGCAGGATCACACGGTAATAATAAACTTGTACATATTTCAGGTTCTGTGATACAATAAACTGATTACAGCTGTTTGGAAAAGCTGAAAGATGTTGCTGGGCTGATGGAACAGTAACGGAAAAATGCAATTTCCGGGAGGACAGGAATGGAAGCATATGGTGAATTTGCAAAGGTTTATGATATGTTCATGGATAATGTGGACTATGAGGCGTGGTGCAGTTATCTCACAGAACGCCTGAAAGAATATAAAATCAACAATGGGCTTGTTCTGGAACTGGGCTGCGGTACCGGTACCATGACAGAAATGCTGGCAGAAGCCGGATATGATATGATCGGTGTGGACAATTCCGAAGAAATGCTGGCAGAAGCCATGGAGAAGCGTGTGGAGTCCGGACACGACATTCTTTATCTTCTGCAGGATATGCAGGAATTTGAATTATATGGGACTGTCCGGGCAATCATAAGTGTGTGCGACTGTATGAATTATCTTACGGAAGAGGAGGATTTTCTTCAGGTACTGAAACTGGCGAACAATTATCTGGATCCGGGCGGTATTTTTATTTTTGATGTAAATACGGATTATAAATACCGGGAAGTCATCGGTGACAGCACCATTGCAGAAAACCGTGAGGATAGCAGTTTTATCTGGGAGAACAGCTTTGATCCGGAAACCGGGATGAATGTTTATGAACTGACGCTGTTTCTTCTGCGGGAAGACGGGCTTTATGAAAAAGAGGAAGAAGTACATTATCAGCGGGCTTATACCGTAGATGCGATACGCAGAATGATTGCGGATTCCGGGATGGAGCTTCTTCACATATATGATGCCTATACTCTGGAGCCGCCCCGTGCGGACAGTGAACGGCTCACATTTATTGTGAAAGAAAAAGGAAAAAAACGATTTTGAATAAGGAAGAGGAATAGAAAGATGAGTGATTATATTGTAAGAGCAATGGCGGCAAATCAGCAGATCCGTGCGTTTGCTGCTGTAACCAGAGATGTTGTGGAGACAGCCAGAATGGCCCATAATACCAGTCCTGTGGCAACTGCTGCGCTGGGACGTCTTCTGACAGGCGGTGCTATGATGGGGGTTATGATGAAAGGGGAAAAAGATATTCTTACTCTTCAGATCAAGGCGGGCGGACCTCTGAATGGAATTACTGTAACTGCGGATTCCCAGGGAAGAGTGAAAGGTTATGTGGGAAATCCCAATGTCTGTATTCCGGCAAATTCCAAAGGCAAGCTGGATGTGGCAGGTGCCGTGGGAGTCGGGTTTATGAATGTGATTAAGGATATGGGAATGAAAGAACCCTATATGGGTCAGGTGGCTCTTCAGACCAGCGAAATTGCGGAAGATCTGACGTATTATTTTGCGACCAGTGAGCAGGTGCCGTCTGCAGTGGGGCTTGGCGTTCTGATGAATAAGGATAATACCGTGCGTCAGGCTGGCGGATTCATCGTACAGGTTATGCCTTTTGCAGAGGATGCGACCATCGATAAACTGGAAAAAAATGTGCAGAATATCACTTCTGTGACCAATCTTCTGGAAGAGGGACATACCCCGGAAAGCCTTCTGGAAAAAGTGCTGGAAGGATTTGATATTGAGATCAATGACCGCATTCCGACGGAGTTCTACTGTAACTGCAGCAAACAGCGTGTGGAAAAGGCCCTGATTAGTATTGGAAGGAAGGATCTCAATGAACTGATCCAGGAAGGCAAAGATGTGGAACTGAACTGTCATTTCTGCAATAAGAATTATGTATTTTCCGTAGAAGAACTGAAGGAAATTCTTCGAAGATGCAAATAAAAAAATGCTGTGAATCATAACAAAAGCGGCTGCCTGCTGTGAAAGAAAAGAGAGGAAAGGGCTATGAAAGACGGGTTTATCAAAGTTGCTGCCTGCACACCGAATGTGAGAGTGGCGGATTGTGAGTATAATGCAGAGGAAATCATCCGTATGGCACAGGATGCAGGAACTCACGGAGCAAAGGTAATCGTTATGCCGGAGCTTTGTATTACATCTTATACCTGCGGAGATTTATTCTGGCAGGAGCTGCTTCTGGAAGAAGCAAAAAAACAGCTTCTGCATATTGCAGAAGAAACAGCAAAGCTGGATGCAGTCCTTTTTGTGGGACTTCCGCTGGAATATAAAGGAAAACTGTATAATACGGCAGCAGGTATCTGCCGGGGTGAGATTCTGGGCTTTGTACCGAAGATTCATCTGCCGAATTATAATGAATTTTATGAGGCGAGATATTTTACTTCCGGAGCAGAAGTGGATGGCTTCGTTCTGCTGAAGAACGGTTCCGGAGAGGAAATGGAAGTTCCGATTTCTTCGAACCTGTTATTTACCTGTACCGCTATGCCGGATCTGAAAATTGCAGCGGAAATCTGCGAAGATCTCTGGGTTCCGAACCCGCCAAGTGTTGCCCATGCCTATCATGGAGCCACGCTGATCGTGAATCTTTCTGCAAGTGATGAGGTGGTAGGCAAGGATTCCTACCGGAGAAGTCTGGTCAGCAGTCAGTCCGCAAGGCTGCTGTGCGGTTATCTTTATGCGACAGCAGGGGAGGGAGAATCCACACAGGATGTTGTTTATGGAGGACATAACCTGATCGCGGAAAATGGTACCATACTTGCCGAGAGCAGGCGCTTTGTCAATGGAATCACCTGTGCGGATCTGGATATCCGGAGACTGGCCAACGAAAGAAGACGCATGACGACCTGCCTTTTCTCTTCTGACAGGGAGGAGGGAGAAAAAGAACCATTTTACAGTGAAGTATTTTTTGATTTGTCCGTAGAGGAAACGAAGCTTACCCGGAAATTTGATTCCCGTCCGTTTGTGCCGGGAGTGAAGGAAGAAAGAGACAGACGATGTGATGAGATCCTGCATATTCAGGCAATGGGACTGAAAAAACGTCTTGCGCATATCCACTGCCAGAATGCGGTGATCGGTTTGTCGGGAGGCCTTGATTCTACGTTGGCACTTCTGGTGACTGTCCGTGCCTTTGATCTTCTGGGAATGGACAGGAAGAAGATTACAGCAGTGACAATGCCGTGTTTTGGCACTACAGACAGAACGTATCATAATGCATGTATGTTAAGTGAGCGTCTGGGAACAACGCTGAAAGAGGTAAATATCCGGGAAGCCGTGAATATTCATTTCCGGGACATTGAGCATGATCCGGAGAAACATGATGTGACCTACGAAAACGGTCAGGCCCGTGAGCGGACACAGATTCTTATGGATATTGCAAACCAGTCCGGCGGAATTGTGATCGGAACCGGAGACCTTTCCGAGCTTGCACTTGGCTGGGCAACGTATAATGGAGATCATATGTCCATGTATGCTGTGAACTGTTCTGTGCCAAAGACACTGGTACGTCATCTGGTACAATATTATGCCGATACCTGCGGTGACGGTCAGTTGAGTGAAGTCCTTCTGGATATTCTGGACACACCGGTGAGCCCGGAACTGCTTCCGCCAAAAGATGGCGTGATCTCCCAGAAAACGGAAGATCTTGTGGGACCATATGAGCTTCATGACTTTTTCCTGTACTATATGCTGAGATGGACATTCCCGCCGAAGAAAATCTACCGTATGGCACAGATTGCTTTCGAAGGAGAATATGATAATGCAACGATCCTGAAATGGATGAAGATATTTTACCGGAGATTTTTCCAGCAGCAGTTTAAGCGTTCCTGTCTTCCGGACGGACCGAAAGTGGGAAGCGTTGCAGTTTCTCCGAGAGGAGACCTGCGCATGCCAAGTGATGCCTGCGCAAAGCACTGGCTTGATCAGGTGGAAACACTGGATGGAAATCACGAATCATAAAAAATACTTCATGCTTTTATGCTGAATGGAAATTACTAATCAAAAAGACTATATTTTGTAATTTCGTAATTTATATGGCTATTATTTTTTGCTGAATGAAACAACAGCCCGGCTGAATTTCTGTAAGAGAAACTAAGCCGGGCTGTTGTTTTTGGGGCAGATGAGTGCAGTTATTCCGGTGTGGCTTTTTCCAGAGCATCCTGAATGGCATTCAGAAGCATCTGAGAAGTATATTTCTGGTCAGAGGAATACTCGATTCCTTCCAGAGACTGCGTGGAATAGATCTGGCTGGCAAGAGACACCAGTGCCGGCTGCATCAGCGGGAACATGGCGGAAGTCGTCTCACTCAGATTGACCAGCTGGATGGAGCGGATCCGGTCTGCATCCACTGTCACTTCTACATCAAAGGTGTTTCCGCTAAGTTCAATGGAGGAACGGTAAATGCCCGGAGTGTACCGGGCATTTGTGTCCGAAGCAGTTTTCTGGCTTTGCCCGGGCCCGAACATAAAGAACAGAATGATGCCAAGGGCAATCGCAAGAATGAGAAAAATGGCGGTATAGATGATTTCTTTCATATGTAACACAACGATTTTTGTTCTGGAACTCATGGCACGCGCCTCCTGTTTTACTTTCTATATCCTATTAAACCGGACAGGTTTTTATTCCTGCTTCTGTATCAGAAATTAGACATCAGTCTCTTTATTTGCTATAATGGGAGCATTGAAGTGAGAGAATCCTGATAAGTGAATCCGAAATTTTGAAAACGGAAATCCCCAAAACAGAAATCCCCAAAACAGAAATCCCAAAAACAGAAATCCCAAAAACAGAAACCCCAAAAACAGAAATTCCAAAAACAGAAACTCCCAAAACAGAAATCCCGAAAACAGAAATTTCAAAACAGTAATCCTGAAATGGAGGCACGAAATGTCATTACAGTTTATCATCGGCAGCTCCGGTGCCGGAAAATCCTACTTTGCATATCAGACAATCATCAGGGAAGCAATGGAACATCCGCAGGTTCTGTATGATGTCATTGTTCCGGAGCAGTTTACCATGCAGACACAGAAAACTCTGGTGGAAATGCATCCCGGCAAAGGAATCCTGAATATTGATATTTTAAGTTTTGAGCGGCTTGCGTATCGTGTGTTTGAGGAAGTGGGCGGGGATAACCGCAGACTTCTGGAAGAAACAGGAAAGAGTATGGTGCTGCAGAAAATGGTTCAGCTTCATCAGAAGGAGCTTCCCTATCTGGGAAGTCAGATGAAAAAAGCCGGTTATCTGGACGAGGTAAAATCTCTGATCTCGGAATTTATGCAGTATGATGTCAGGGAAGCGGAACTTTCTGATATGCTGGAAAAGGCTTCTGACAGGAAGCTTCTGCAGATGAAACTGAAAGACGTGGGGACGCTTTATCATGCCTTTCTTGACTATCTGGAAGGACATTATATGACCGGAGAAGAAGTGCTGGATGCACTTCTGAAGGCGCTTCCTCTGTCAGAAAAAATCAGGGACAGTGTTCTTTTGCTGGATGGATTTACCGGATTTACCCCGATTCAGAACAAAGTCATTTGTGAACTACTGGCTCTTTGCCGGAAAGTATATGTGACAGTAACTCTGGATGATCACAACAATCCATTTGCACCGGGAAAACCGCATCAGCTTTTTTATATGAGCCGGAAAATGATCCATACGCTTTCGAAACTCACAAACGAGGTGGAAGAACCTGTATATATTCAGGCAGGAGAGCATTCCAGATTTGCAAAAGCTCCGGCGCTTGGCTTTCTGGAACAGCATCTTTTCCGTTACCGCAGGGCGTCCTATGACAGAGAACAGGAGGAAATCTGTCTGTTTTCCGCCAGAACACCGCTAAAGGAAATGGAGGAAACGGCCCGGCGTATCGCGAAGCTTGTCCGTGTGCGAGGTTACAGGTATGGAGAAATTGCTGTGATCACCGGCGATATGGAAGAGTATGCTACTCTTGCGGGACAGGTATTTGAGGAAGCCGGAATTCCATTTTTCCTTGACAGGAAGCACACAGTTTTGATGAATCCTTTTGTGGAATATCTGCGTGCGGCTGTGGAAATGGCAGTAAAAGGCTTTCCTTATGAAAGTGTATTCCGGTATCTTCGGTGCGGAATGTCGGATATTACCAGACAGGAAACGGACCGTCTGGAAAACTATGTGGTTGCAATTGGCATCCAGGGATTTTCCCGATGGTCCGAAAAATGGGTCCGTATTTATCAGGGAATGGCACCGGAAGCCATCGGAGAAATCAATGAAATCCGTGCGCGTTTTGTGCAGGAAGTGCAGAACCTGGCAAAGGGATTTCAGGGCGGAAGAAAAACCATCAGAGAGTACTGTGTATGTCTTTATGAATTTATTGTAAAAAGCCGGGTACAGGAAAAATTAAAAGAACGTGAGCGCTGGTTTGCCGTAAATGGAGACAAGGCCATGGAAAAGGAATATGCCCAGATCTATGGTATTATTATGGAACTTCTGGATAAAATGGTTGAAATCCTGGGAGAGGAGACGGTCAGCAGAAGTGAATTTCAGCAGCTTCTTGAGACAGGACTTGCGGAGGCAAAAGTTGCACTGATTCCTCCCAGCATGGATCAGGTTCTGATCGGGGATATGGAACGGACACGTTTGAAGGATATCAGGGCACTGTTTTTTGTGGGTGTAAATGAAGGAAGTATCCCGAAAAATACCAATACCGGAGGAATTCTCACGGAAATGGACAGAGAATTCTTTGGTGATCAGGGAGTAGAGCTTGCACCTGCGCCCCGTGAACAGATGAGTATCCAGCGATTTTATCTGTATCTGAATCTGACAAAGCCCAGTGAGTATCTGTGCCTGTCATACAGCAATTCCAGTGCCAGAGGGGAAGCAATCGGTCCCGCTTATCTGATCGGCTCAATCTGTACCCTGTATCCGAAGCTTCAGATAGAGGAAACAGAAACAAAAGCGGATCCGCTGGATTTTCTGGAAACTCCGGGAACAAGTCTGGATTATTTTCTGGAGGGCCTGACAGAAGATGGAAACAGAGATCCTGTTTTCCGGGAATTGTACAGCTGGTATTTGAAAAGTCCGAAATACGGGCCTGTAGTGCGCCGCCTGGTGGATGCTGCGTTTTACAAAAAGCCCATCGATTGTATCAGTAAAGCTGTGGCAAAGGTGCTGTATGGAGAAGTTTCTCCCTACAGTGCCACCCGACTGGAGCGTTTTTCCGCATGTGCGTTTGCTCATTTTCTGCGATATGGGCTGCAGATCACAGAAAGGGCAGAATATGAATTCCGCGCTATGGATATGGGGAATATTATTCATCGGGCGCTGGAGGATTTTGCAGTGGAAGTTCGGAAAAATGGACTTGAATGGAGGACGGTAGATGAGGAAAACCGGACACGCATCGCGGATGAATGTCTGGATAAAATTGCACTGGATTACGGAAATACCATCCTTCAGAGCAGTGCCAGAAATCATTATATGCTGGAACGTACAAGACGGATTCTCCACAGGACGGTATGGGCGCTTCAGGAGCAGCTCAGACAGGGCGAATTTGAGCCGGAAGGGTTTGAGGTATCTTTTGGAGGCGGCAGAATCGACCGTGTGGATGTACTGGAAGACGACAAACGTGTTCTGGTGAAAGTCATTGATTATAAAACAGGCAATACTTCTTTCGACCTGGTGGCGCTTTATTATGGACTTCAGCTGCAGCTGATGATTTATCTGGATGCTGCTGTTCAGGTGGAAAAAAAGAAATACCCGGGGAAAGAAGTAGAGCCTGCCGGAATTTTTTATTACAATGTCAAAGATCCTATGATCCAGGAAACAGCAGAAGCGGATGTGGAGCGTGTGACGGAAAAAATCCTGAAAGAACTGAAAATGAACGGACTTGTGCAGGCTGATCAGGAAGTGGCTGTAAAAATGGACAAAAGCCTTTCTTCTATTCCGGTATCTCTGAACAGAGACGGAAGCTTCCGTAAGACATCATCCGTGGCCAGCAGGGAACAGTTTGAAATCCTGAATCGTTATGTGAAGAAAAAAATCAAAGGAATCCAGCAGGCGATTCTGGATGGGGAGGCAGAAGCAGCGCCTTATGAACTTGGCAGAAAAAATGCCTGCATGTACTGTCCTTATCAGGGAATCTGCGGATTTGACCGGAAACTGCCGGGATATGAATACCGGAGACTGAAGGTCTTTCAGGATCAGGAACTGTGGAAAGCGTTTACAGAGGAGGTGCAGTGAGATGGGAATGAAATGGACAGAAGAACAGCAGCAGGTCATTTCTCTGCGTGACAGAAATATTCTGGTCAGTGCTGCTGCAGGTTCCGGAAAAACAGCGGTACTGGTACAGAGAATCCTGAGTAAGATTATGGATCCGGTACATCCGGTAGATATTGACCGTATGCTGATTATGACATTTACAAGAGCTGCAGCAGGCGAAATGAGAGAACGACTTTCCCGTGCGGTAGAGAATGCACTGTACAATGAACCGGACAATGAACACCTTCAAAGGCAGATGACCCTGATCCATACGGCACAGATCACTACGATAGACGGATTCTGTGCATATGTGATCCGCAATTATTTCCACCTGATCGGGCTGGATCCCGGATATCGGACAGCAGATGAAGGAGAATTAAAGCTGATTAAAGAAGAAGTGCTCAAACAGCTGATGGAAGACCGTTATGCGTCAGGGAGCAGGGAATTCCGGGAATTTGTGGATTCTTATGCTCCCGGCAAAACAGATGATGGGATTAAAGCACTGATTCTTGATGTTTATGAGGCGGCCATGAGTCATCCATACCCGAAAGAATGGCTTGAGGAATGTCTGGATATCTATAAAGCAGACGGCGATGAAAAATTGGAGGATACTGCCTGCATGAGGCTTCTATGGGAAGTCTGTATGCAGGAACTGGAAGGTGCGGAAAATCTTGCTGAAGAAGCCAGATGCCTCTGTCTGGCACCGGAAGGACCGTATCTGTACGAAGAGGCATTGAACAGTGACCTTCTTCTGATCCGGGAATTGAAAGAAGCAGCAAAGGAAAAGCGATATGATGAGATTGCGGAAAAACTTCAGAAGCCTCCATTTGCCCGTCTGTCTGCAAAAAAAGCAGAAGGTGTGGATGAAAATCTGAAAGAACAGGTAAAGTTGCTGCGGGAAGAAGAAAAAGAGATTCTGAAAAATCTCGGGAGCAGTTATTTTGCATGGAAAGAAGAAACGCTGATGCTGTTGATGAACAGCTGCAAAGAATCCATTGAGATACTGGTGGGCCTGACACTGGATTTTGCAGAACGGTTTTCGGAGAAGAAACGGGAGAAAAATGTACTGGATTTTACAGATATGGAACATTTTGCCCTGGAAATACTGATTCAGAAAGAGGAGGATACTGCGGTCATGACGCAGGCAGCCCGGGAACTTTCCGAAAAGTATGAAGAAGTTCTGGTGGATGAGTATCAGGACAGCAATATGGTTCAGGAGCTTCTTGCCAATTGTGTTTCCGGATGGGTGAATGACCGGAAGAATATTTTTATGGTAGGGGATGTCAAGCAGAGCATCTACCGGTTCCGCCTGGCAAGACCGGAGCTTTTTATGGAGAAATACAAAAATTATACGCTGGAAGAGAGCAGGGAGCAGAGAATTGATCTTCATAAAAATTTCCGCAGCCGTCCTGAGGTCCTGGAAAGCGTGAATTTCCTTTTCCGGCAGATCATGGGAGAAGATCTGGGAGGGATTGCGTATGATGATGCGGCTGCCCTTTATCCGGGAGCTGTTTTTCCGGAAGGAAGTGATGCAGAATTCGTAAAAACGCAGGTTCTTCTGATCGAAAAAGACGGGGAAGAACTGGAAGAGGAAAAAGCAGGACAGACTCCGCAGGAGCTGGAAGCGCTGACAATCGCCCAGGAAATTCACCGGATGGTTGGCAAGGAAAAAGTTCTTGACCGGGAGACCGGAGACTATCGGCCGGTGGAATACGGAGATATTGCAATCCTGTTAAGGACAGCGTCCGGCTGGGCGGATACGTTTGCCCAGGTATTGGGTACGCAGGGGATTCCTGCTTATACAGCGTCAAAAACAGGATATTTTTCGGCACTGGAAGTGGTAACGATATTGAATTTTCTTCGTATCTGCGACAATCCGCTTCAGGATATTCCCATGACCGGAGTGCTGCGTTCTCCTATTGTGAATTGTACTGCAGAAGAGCTTGCCATGATTCGCTGTGATTGTCCGGATGGAATGCTGTATGAAAGCGTATGCAGTTTTGTGGGAGATGGACAGATGGTTCTTTTTCCGGAAGAAGATCAGAAAGAATCATTGAAAGAGAAGCTGCGTGGTTTTCTGGAACTGCTGGAGAAAATCCGGGATATGGCCTGCTATACGCCCATTCATGAATTGATTCTCTATGTTCTGCAGGTGACCGGATATGGGGATTATGCCCGGGCACTTCCCGGAGGTGCACAGAGAAGTGCAAATCTCCAGATGCTTGTGGAAAAAGCGATGGATTATGAGAAAACCAGTTACCGCGGCTTGTTTAATTTTATCCGCTATATAGAAAATCTGCAAAAATATGAAGTGGATTTCGGAGAAGTGAATCTGTCCGGAAGCGGAGAATCTTCGGTGCAGATCATGACAATCCACAAAAGTAAAGGTCTGGAGTTTCCTATTGTATTTGCGGCAGGTATGGGAAAACAGTTTAATTTCCAGGATATGAATGCGAGACTTCTGATTCATCCGGATCTGGGGCTTGGTACAGATGCGGTATTTCCGGAGCAGAGGGTGGTTGTGCCGACGCTTTACAAACAGGTCATACGCAGAGAACTTCTGAAAGAAAGTCTGGGAGAGGAATTGCGTGTACTGTATGTGGCTCTTACCCGTGCAAAAGAAAAACTTGTTCTGACAGGTGCGGTTGGAAAAATGGACAGCCTGTTTATGAAACTGTCCAGATATCGGGACACAGAAGAGACACTTTTGCCGCTGGGTGTCAGGATAAAAGCCAGGACATACTGGGATTTTGTACTTCCTGCCCTGGCAAGACATCGTTGTATGGATGAACTGTATGAAGAATATGGGATCCTTCCGAATTTTCGGCACCCGCTTTATCGTGCGGAGGCGGAATTTTCTGTGCGAAAAGTAACAGCGCTGGATCTGGTGCAGGAAGAGGTTCTTTACCAGTCCGCTGCTCAGATGCAGGAAGAGTTCCTGAAAGAGTGGGACGCTGATCAGATCCATGATGCAGAAATAAGAGAAACCATAGAGGAACGGTTCCGTTATCAGTATCCTTATGAGTATCTGAAAGAGATTCCAGTCAAAGTCAGTGTATCAGACCTGAAGAAACGAAGCTATACAGACGAATCGGACAAAGAGACCAGTCTGTTGTTTGAACCTGATATCGTACCGCTTGTTCCAAGATTTGCCGCAGATACACAGGAGGAGTATACCGGGGCTGCAAGAGGTACTGCTTATCACCGCCTGATGGAATGCCTGGATTATCACCGGATCGATAATGGAGAGGATATCCGTGCCCAGATCGGGCTTCTTCTGGAACAAAAGAAAATGGAAGAGGCTGAGGCGGCCAGCATCCGGATAGAGGATGTCCTTCGATTTACCAGGACTTCACTGGGAAAAAGAATGCAGAAGGCGGCACTTGCCGGAAAATTATACCGTGAACAGCCTTTTGTGATTTCTGTAAGAGCGGGAGAAGTGAATCCTGAGTGGCCGGACAAAGAGCCTGTTCTGGTACAGGGAATTATGGATGCCTATTTTCTGGAAGAGGATGAGATCGTCCTGGTGGATTATAAAACAGATTATATACTTCCCGGAGAAGAACAGCGCCTGATCGATCGTTATCATATCCAGCTGGAAGATTATGCACAGGCACTGGAACGGCTGCTGAATAAAAAAGTGAAGGAGATTACGATCTACTCCTTCACTCTTGGAAAACCAATTACATTATCTTAGAGCGTGTCTGGGGGTTAGATTCTCCAGCCGGCCGGATATTTGTTTTTCAGCGTCTGATTGACCAGTTTGCCAAAACCGAGCGGATAGCCGTCGGCACAGAGGAGATGCCATCCTTTGGGGCTGGCGGCTTCTTCTGCGTTTATGAGGAGCGTTTCTCCTTTCAGGTAGCGTATCAGACGTTCGTCGGAAACAGGGAGAGAAATTGTGGATGTTACATCTCCTTTATGGAGAGCCAGTGCCAGAGGCTGGCTGGGTTCAAAACGGTTTTTCTTCAGATCCCCCAGATACAGACCGTTTCTTAAAAAGGTCAGCCCGCGGAAACTTCCTCCGACAGGTGGAAGATAGTAAACCTTATCGCCGCGAATATCCAGCCGGTTCCAGTCGAAGGGTTCTCCCTGAAGAGTCTTAAGACCGATTTCTGCAAAAAATGCCTCGATCCACTTGCGGGCATTTTTGTCAGGGCGTGTCTGAACAGGATGGGATTCTGTGAGAGCGATTCCGGGTTTTCGAAGCAGAGCCATGAAATGCCCTTCTCCATTCATTTTGTGCGGAAAGATCCGGATACATTTTTTCAGTTGTTCCTGTCCGTTTCCCCAGGCAGGTACACCGCTGGAAAAGCCTTCATATCCGGGCATGTCTTCGAGTTCCATTTCCGGATGATGTTCCAGAAGAAAAGAAATGGTACCTTCATCTTCTTCCGGGGCAAACGTACACGTGGAGTAAAGAAGCAGACCTCCGGGGCGGAGCATATCCGCTGCCTGCAGGATCAGTTCCCGTTGAATCTGCGCCAGATCATGGGATTTTTCCGGTGTCCAGTCTCTGGCAAGTGCTTCCTCCTTACGGAACATTCCCTCTCCGGAACAGGGAGCATCCAGGACGATTTTGTGGAAAAACTCCGGGAAAGCTCTGGCAAGTTTTGCAGGAGCTTCACTGGTCACAAACATATTGGAGATTCCGAATAATTCCAGATTGCGCAGAAGAGCTCTGGCTCTGGAGGTACTGATATCATTGGCAAACAGCAGTCCCTGACCGTGAAGCGCAGCTCCCAGTGCCGTGGCTTTTCCGCCGGGTGCTGCACACATGTCCAGCACATATTCTCCGGGTTCGACAGGAATCCGGGATGCGGGGGTCATAGCACTTGGCTCCTGAAGGTAGTAGAGACCTGCCTGATAAAAGGGACATCTTGCCGGTCTGCTGTCCTCTTCATAAAAATATCCGTTTTCGATCCACGGGATTTTTTTTACGGGAAAAGGTACGATTTTTTCAAATTCTTCACAGGTGATCTTGTCGCTATTCACGCGAAGACCATAAGTTCTTCCTGATTCAAAGCTTTTTTCAAAAGCGTCATATTCCGGGCCGAGCATTTCCTGCATTCTCGCAAGGAACGCGTCCGGGAGTCTCAATTCTCTGTTCATGTGTGATAATCCTTGTTCTGTTTTTTGTTTTGTTGATTGCTGTGATTTTTGCACAGGGACCTGCTTATTTTTTATATCATAGGTCTCCTATCATGTAAAAAATATGAAACATTTTGTTTATTGAGTATAACACAGCATATGATGGAAGAAAAGAAGCAGATTTTTATGAAAACAGTAAAATGTTACTGTTTCTGGAAATATGGGTAGAAATACTATTGACAAACATATATTATATGACATATAATATCACTAACCAAATAATATTGCATTTATTTATAATATTATATAATCAAAACAGGAATGTCTGCTTATCCAGACATTACGAATCAGAAAAGAAAAAGGAAGTGATTCCATGGTATTCAATACAGGTGCTGCCCTTCTGGATGCGATTGTGCTGGCGGTAGTTTCCAAGGAACCGGAGGGGACTTACGGGTATAAGATTACACAGGATGTGAGAAGTGTTCTGGAAATATCCGAATCAACACTTTACCCGGTGCTGCGGCGTCTTCAGAAAGATGACTGTCTGGAAGTCTATGATCAGGCGTATGCAGGAAGGAACCGGCGCTATTATAAACTTACAGAAAAAGGAAATGCACAGCTAAATTTATATAAGATAGAATGGAAAAACTATTCATCGAAGATTACTAGGATGTTTGAGGGAGGAATATAGAGTATGAACAGAGCGCAGTTTATGGAACAGCTGGCAAGGCTGCTTTCGGACATTTCTGACGCGGAACGTGAGGAAGCGCTTGACTATTATGAGAGCTATTTTGACGATGCGGGAGCAGAGAAAGAAAGCGAAGTGATCCGCGAGCTGGGAAGTCCGGGTAAGGTAGCAGCCATTATCAAAGCAGATCTGAAAGAGAGCAATGATTCTTTTGCAGAATATACAGAACTGGGATATGAAGATGCCAGAACCAGAGAGGCAGGTCAGATGCCTGACAAATACACACAGATAACCAGAACCGGAGCTGCCGGAGAAAATCAGTCCCCGGAGAGGAATGGAGATGGATTTTCTGAAGAAAATGTACATGGGAGTCAGGGGAGAAATGTTCAGAGAGATTCCCGCAGAGCCGGACAGGAAGAACGTCGGTTCGGCAGGGACAGAGCCAGATTTGAGCAGACATTCAGCCGTGCCGGAGAACAGATGGATCAGGCGTTGAATAAAGCCGGAGAGAAGGCAAGAGAAGGCTTTGAGAGAGCGGAGAGAGGATATCATTATGAAAAGAAAAAGAATCATACGGGAGCCATCCTTCTTCTGATTGTGCTTGTCTTTGTAGCACCGTTTATTCCTGGGATATTTGGAGGAATTCTCGGAGTGGCTGTGACCATTTTACTGCTTCCGTTTTTGCTGGTCTTTGCTCTTGGTGCAGCAGCACTGGGACTTGTGATCGGAGCTGTCGGAACTGTTTTGGCAGGAATCGCTGCCTGCTTTGAAAATCCGGCAGCGGGAATCCTGATGATTGGAGCAGGATGCCTGCTGATGGCTCTTGGAATTCTTGCAGGAGTGGCAGTCATATGGCTGGCAGGGAAAATGCTTCCCGTACTTTTGAGAAAGATTACGGATTTTTGCCAGAGAATTCTGGCGAAATTCAGAAGGAGAGGTGAAGGTGCATGAAGAAGTTTATAAAAGTGATGATGATCATCGCCGGTGTTTTTCTTGCCTTGGGAATCGGCTTTTCGGCAGCCGGAGCCGCTATGGGAGCCTGCATGGAAGATATGGGAATGACGGATGAGCTTCAAAACGGTCTGCAGATCATGAAGAATATCACGGTTGGAAATCGTCATGGAAGCTCTCAGGAAGAACAGCAGTCAGCAGCAACAGGAGAAACCATCAAAGAAAACACACGGTTCTGTACTGTGGATGCTGCGGATTACATCGAAATCAGTCTCCGTTCAGACGAACTGGTCCTTCAGGAGTATTCCGGGGATAAAATAAAAATTGAGATTGAAAATGACAAAGAAGAAAATGTAAAAATAACTTCGTCTGCTTCCAAGCTGGAGATCAGAAGTTCCAGACGGAAAAGCAGCCGCCGGGTAACGGTCTATTATCCGGCAGGCAAACATTTTTCAGAAGTAAAAATCAGCGTCGATGCAGGAAGTGCATATGTCAACAGTGCGCTTTATTCTGAAAAAATGGAAGTAGAAATCGGAGCAGGAGAGTTTTTCAGTGAGGAATCTGTGGAGCTGTCAGAACTGGATGTGGAAGTAGGAGCCGGAAACTTCGAGGCATCTTCTTTGAAAGCAGTAAAAATTGATGGAGAGTGCGGTATGGGTTCTCTGACACTGGGAATTTCCGGTAAGGAAACCGATTATAATTATTATCTGGAATGCGGCATTGGAGAAATCTCCATTCATGGCGACAGCTGCGGTGGTCTGGGCAGCGAAAAAAGGATCACCAATCCGGGAGCAGCCGGAGAAATGGATCTGGAATGCGGCATTGGGGAAATTGCAGTGGAGTTTCATGAATCATAAGTCATAAATTATAAATCATCAAAGAAAGAGAGGAATCAGATATGAGTGACAAACGACTTTACAAATCATCAGTAAATTGTATGATCTGCGGTGTATGCGGAGGAATTGCAGAATATTTCAATATTGATCCGACTCTGGTACGCCTGGCATGGATTATTTTTACCTGTGTTGGCGGCGCAGGAATCTGGGCATATATTATCGCGGCGATCGTGATTCCGAAGTAAGGAACCATTGATGTATAAAACGGTGCAAACCTGTGCATACTCCAGAAGAGACAGAAAAGCTTCCTGCAGACGGAAGATGGGATCATCGAAAAGGAGTGTGGATATCTTGAACAGGGACAAAGAAGTGGAAGCATTCCGCAATGGAGAGCTTTCCCATGAAGAAGAACTGAAATATGAGATTGCTCGTGAACTCGGTCTCCTGGACAAAGTACTGGAAAGCGGCTGGAAAAGTCTTTCAGCCAAGGAAACCGGACGGATCGGCGGACTGATGACACGGAAACGAAAAAGTGAAAATTGAGTGAAAAGGCATTGCCGGGGATTTCCAGGCAATGCTTTTTTGTGCTATAATGAAAAAAGGTATTACAGTACCGGACAGGAGAAAACAACATGGAAGAACAAAACGAAGGTTATGTAAAACTGGAAAAAGTTTCGAAGATTTATGGTTCCAAGGAAGTAAAAATCGTTGCTGTGGATGAAATCAGCTTTGAAATAGCCAAAGGAGAATTTGTCGTGATTGTCGGCCCCAGCGGTGCAGGAAAGACCACCGTACTGAATATCCTGGGAGGAATGGATACGGCCACATCCGGAAGCGTCTGGGTAGATGGCAGGGATATTGCGAAATATAATAACCGGCAGCTTACCGGATACCGCCGGGAAGATATCGGCTTTGTATTTCAGTTCTATAATCTTGTACCGAATCTGACCGCTCTTGAGAATGTGGAACTGGCTCTTCAGATCTGCAGAAATCCTCTGGATGCCAGAACCGTTCTGGAAGAAGTAGGACTGAAAGACAGACTGAAGAATTTTCCGGCACAGTTATCCGGAGGTGAACAGCAGAGAGTTTCCATAGCCCGTGCCCTTGCCAAAAATCCAAAGCTGCTTTTGTGCGATGAACCGACAGGAGCCCTGGATTATCAGACGGGTAAGGCAATCCTGAAACTTCTTCAGGATATGTGCAGGGAAAAAGGCATGACGGTAATCGTCATTACACATAACTCAGCACTGACTCCCATGGCAGACCGGGTCATCCGCATCAAAAACGGCAGGGTATCTGCCATGACACAGAATGAACATCCTACACCGGTAGAAGAAATTGAGTGGTAGGTGATGAGAATGAAAAGAGCATTGCATAAAGATTTCTGGATGGAAATCCGCAAAAATAAAGCCAGATTCGTTTCGATCTTTCTCATTGTGGCACTGGGGGTTGCCTTTTTTTCGGGGATACAGGCTACTTCCCCGGACATGCGTTTTTCGGGGGATGCATATTTTGACAGTGCCAGACTGATGGATATCAAGGTTGTGGGAACCATGGGTCTTACAGACGAGGATGTGGAAGCACTGGAATCCATTGACGGTGTGGAAGAGGCTGTTGGAGGCTATTCGACGGATGCCTACTGCGGAAGCGGCAATAATCAGAAAGTCGTTCATGTGGAAACTATGGATGACAGAGTCAACGTGATCAGTGTATCAGAGGGGCGCCTTCCGGAAACATCCGGGGAGTGTATGCTGGACAGTGTATTTGCCTCCAAATGGGATTATCAGGTGGGGGATGTGATCACGCTTGAAGAGGATGAGGACAGCGAGTTTCTCAAGACGAAGACATATACGGTTGCCGGTCTTGGCAGCAGCCCTCTTTACATAGCATTTAACAGAGGAAATACCACACTTGGTTCCGGTGAAGTGAATGGATTTGTCTATATCCTGCCGGAGGACTTTGATCAGGAAATCTACACGCAGATTTATCTGCGTGTACATGGAGCGGAGGAGCAGATCAGCTACACAGATGCCTATGATCATCTGATCGATAAGATCGCAGAGCGTGTGGAAGGCATTGAGGAACAGCAGTGTCAGATCCGTTATGACACGGTTGTGGCGGATGCAGAGCAGGAACTTCGTGATGCCAGAGAAGAACTGGAAGACGGCAAAAAAGAAGCGGAAAAAGAGCTTGCAGATGCAGAGAAGGAACTGAAAGACGGCGAAAAGGAGCTGGAGGACGGCAAAAAAGAATACGAAGACGGTAAGAAAGAACTGGAAGATGCCAAAAAAGAGCTGGAAGACGGCAAAGAGCAGATCGCGGATGCAGAGAAAGAGTTGGAAGATGGCAAAGCGCAGATTGCGAATGCCAGACAGGAACTTCGTGATGGCAGAAACCAGCTTGCGGATGCCAAAGCGCAGGTGGCAGACGGATGGGCAGAGCTTTCTCCGCAAAGGACGAAGCTTGCATCTGCGTGGCAGCAGTACCATAACGGAGAAGCAGAGCTGAAAGAGGGAGAACAGCAACTTGCCGCTGCCAGAAAGCAGCTGGAAGACGGCAAAACAGCAGTTTCCGAAGCGAAGACAGCTCTGAATGAAAAGCAGAAGGAACTGGACAGCGCCAGTGCACAGATTACTGCAGGCAAAGCAGAAATAGAACAGACAGCAGCGCAGCTGAGTGAGCAGAAGCAGCAGTGTCAGACGGGACTGGAAACGGTTGCAGCGGCAGAAGGGCAGCTTTCTGATCTTCAGGCAGCAGCAGATGCCGCGCAGGCAGGCGTTTCTCAGGCACAGGCAGCAGTGGACGGAGCACAGGCAGAATATGATCGTGTCAGTGCGGAAGTAGAAGCGGGAAATCTTACACAGGAGGATCTGGATGCTGCTTCGCAGAATTTAAGTGCTGCCAGAAGTGCGCTGGATTCGGCATCTGCACAGGCTGCAGCTTTGACAGAACAGCTGGAATCGACACGCCAGCAGCTGGCTGCTCAGAGAGCACAGCTGGAAGAAGGTCTGGCAGCTGTAGAAGCAGGTCTGTCTCAGCTGGAAGCAAAAAAAGCAGAACTGTCTCAGGGAGAAGCAGACATAGCTTCCGGTCAGCAGGCAATCAATGATGGATGGTCAGAACTGAAAAAACAGGAAGCCACACTGGCGGAATCAGAAAAAACAATTGCCTCCAAAGAAAAGGAGCTGGAAGCAGGTAAGGCAGAACTGCAAAGTAACTACGCCACTCTTGCCAGCGCTCAGGATCAGATCAATGCCGGAGAATCCAGACTTTCTTCTGCACAGGCAGAAATTGACGCAAATGAGCAGAAACTGGCAGATGCAGAACGGGAAATTGCCGCGAATGAGCAGAAGCTGACAGACGGCGAAAAAGAAATTGCAGAAAATCAGCAGAAAATCCTGGATGGCGAAAAAGAAATCATAGAGAATGAGAAAAAACTGGAAGATGCCGCAAAAGAGATCGAAGACGCGGAAAAAGAGCTGGAAGACGGATGGAAGGAATACGAGAACGGCAAAAAAGAGGCAGAGGAAGAAATCGCGGATGGTGAAAAAGAAATCGCGGATGCAGAAAAAGAAATTGCAGATCTGGAAGTACCGCAATGGTATGTGACAGACCGTCATGATCTCCCGGAATATTCGGATTACGGAGGAAATGCAGACCGTATTCGCAATCTTGGCACCGTTTTTCCTGTGATCTTTTTCCTGGTGGCAGCGCTCATCAGTCTGACAACCATGACCAGAATGGTGGAGGAACAGCGGACGCAGATCGGTACGCTGAAGGCTCTGGGATACGGCAAATATGACATTGCTTCCAAGTATGTCAATTATGCATTTCTTGCCACTGTGGGCGGAAGTATTTTTGGAGTTCTTTTGGGAGAAAAAATAATCCCGTACATCATCATAAAGGCATATGCTATTATGTACCATAATATGGATAGCAAGTTGATGATCGGGTATGAATGGAAATATGCACTGATTGCCTCTGCAGCCGCAGTGATCTGTACAGTAGGTGCGACACTCAGTTCCTGTTCAAGAGCCCTGGCAGAGACACCGGCGTCTCTGATGCGTCCGGAAGCACCAAAAGAAGGAAAACGTGTTCTGGTGGAGCGGATTCCGTTTTTGTGGAAACATCTGAACTTCACATGGAAATCCTGCCTGAGAAATCTGTTTCGGTATAAAAAACGTCTGTTTATGACAATTTTTGGAATTGCAGGCAGCATGGGACTGACGCTGGTAGGATTTGGTGTCCGGGATTCGATCAGTAATATTGCGGTGAAGCAGTATCAGGAACTGCAGCACTATGACGGTACGATCATCGATGATGAGGATGCTTCGGATGAAGAGCGGGAGGAACTCCGGGCTTATCTTGAGAATCATGAAAAAATAGAACACTATACCGGAATCCTGTTTAAAACGATGAAAATAACGACGGATGATTATAGTCTCAGTACCTATGTTTATGTACCGGAAGATGTGGAGAATTTCCACGAGGATGTGACGCTGAGGAGCAGAACCAGCGGAGAGCTGTATGATCTTAACGATGAAGGTGCAATTATCTGTGAAAAAACATCAACACTTCTGGACCTGAAGGAAGGAGATTATCTGACTCTGGAGGAGAACGGACAGAAATATCAGGTGAAAATTGCCGCAATCACGGAGAATTATCTGGGACATTATGTATACATGACGCCAAATGTTTATGAAGAAACGTTTGGAAAGAAACCGGAGTTCTTTGATCTGGAGTTTACGATGAAACCGGAGTACCGGGGAGAGGTGGAACTGATCGGACATGAAATTCTGAAATACCCGGCGGCACTCAGTATCAGCTATACGACGACGATCGCGGAGCAGGTGGAACGAATGCTGGGAACTCTCGGGCTGGTTATTGTGGTCCTGATCGTTTCTGCAGGAATGCTGGCATTTGTGGTTCTCTATAACCTGAATAACATTAACATTACAGAGCGTAAGCGCGAACTGGCAACGCTGAAGGTATTGGGATTTTTTGACGGAGAAGTTTCCCAGTATGTATTGAGAGAAAATATTCTGCTGACGATTCTGGGAATTATTTTTGGCTCAGGCTTTGGAATACTGCTGCATCGTTTTATCATTGTTACAGTAGAAGTGGACAGCACCATGTTTACCCGTGAAATCCGTCCTGTCAGCTTCCTTTACTGTGCGGCACTTACCTGTGTATTTTCCATTGTGGTTAATGTGGTCATGCACTTCAAACTGAAGAAAATTGATATGGTAGAATCTCTGAAAAGTGTGGAATAAATGTGAAAAACCGGGATTCCGGCTTGACAATCGTGAAAAATCCAATTATAGTAGAACGCAGAAAAGGCTGGGAAAAAGAGGAGTAGGCGATTGTCCCTGACAGAGAGGAGTGTCCATCGGCTGGAAGACATTCTGAGGAAGAGGTTGCTGAAGGTAGCTTTGGAGCCGGAAGACTGAAAAAGATGCGGTCTGTGTATGAACCGGACAGCTGCAGAAGAGTAGGTTTTCACGTATTCCTGCGTTAAAGGGGAATGAGAGATGCAGGCAGGATCTGCATAATGAAGGTGGTACCGCGGTATAGATCGCCCTTCACACGTGCGTGTGAGGGGCTTTTTTATATCACAGGAAAGAGCTTTGCATTTTCCTGTGATACAAAAAAGCCCTCCGGGCGGGAGCGCAGCGATACTATCATATGATACAGGAGGAAAGTATGAGCAAAGAACTTGCAAAAACCTATGATCCCAAAGGGATTGAAGAACGTCTTTATCAGAAATGGATGGACAACGGATATTTCCATGCAAAAGTAAATCCTGATAAAAAACCATTTACAATTGTAATGCCGCCGCCAAACGTTACCGGCCAGCTTCATATGGGACATGCGCTGGATGAGACCATGCAGGATATCCTGATCCGTTTCAAGAGAATGCAGGGGTATGAAGCTCTCTGGCAGCCGGGAACAGACCATGCCGCTATTGCGACTGAGGTTAAAGTTATCGAGAAGCTGAAAAAAGAAGGAATTGATAAAAACGAGATCGGCCGTGAAGAATTCCTGAAGCATGCCTGGGCATGGAAAGAAGAATACGGCGGAAAAATCATCAACCAGCTGAAAAAACTGGGAGCTTCCGCAGACTGGGAAAGAGAACGTTTCACCATGGACGAAGGCTGTTCCAAGGCGGTACAGGAAGTATTTATCAAATTGTATGAAAAAGGATATATTTATAAAGGATCCAGAATCATCAACTGGTGTCCGGTATGCCAGACTTCCATTTCCGATGCGGAAGTAGAACATGAAGATCAGGATGGCTATTTCTGGCATATCAATTATCCGATCGTCGGAGAGGAAGGACGGTTTGTAGAAATTGCAACGACACGTCCGGAGACACTTCTCGGAGATACAGCAGTAGCGGTAAACCCGGATGATGAACGTTACAAAGATTTGGTAGGAAAGATGCTGAAGCTGCCTCTGACAGACAGAGAGATTCCGGTGATCGCAGATGAATATGTAGACAAAGAATTCGGAACCGGCTGTGTAAAGATCACACCTGCTCATGACCCGAACGATTTCGAAGTCGGCAGACGCCACAATCTTCCGGAAATCAATATCATGAATGATGATGCCACAATCAATTCTCTTGGCGGCAAATATGCAGGTATGGACCGTTATGAAGCGCGTAAGGCTATGGTAGCGGATCTGGACGCACAGGGACTTCTGGTAAAAGTAGTTCCTCACAGCCACAGCGTTGGAACACATGACCGCTGCGGTACAACCGTTGAGCCGATGATCAAGCCGCAGTGGTTTGTAAAGATGGACGAAATGGCCAAAGCCGCAATGGAAGTACTGAATAATGGGGAACTGGAATTTGTTCCGCCGAGCTTTGGCAAGACTTATCTGCACTGGCTGGAAAACATCCGTGACTGGTGTATTTCCCGTCAGCTCTGGTGGGGTCACCGTATCCCTGCTTATTACTGTGACGAATGCGGGGAAGTTGTGGTAGCCCGTGAAATGCCGGAGAAATGTCCGAAATGCGGATGCACACATCTTCATCAGGATGAAGATACTCTGGATACCTGGTTCAGTTCCGCACTCTGGCCGTTCTCCACACTTGGATGGCCGGATAAGACAGAAGAAATGGAATACTTCTATCCGACAGATGTACTGGTAACCGGTTATGATATTATTTTCTTCTGGGTAATCCGTATGGTATTTTCCGCACTGGAACAGACAGGAAAGTCTCCGTTCCATCATGTTCTGATCCATGGACTGGTTCGCGACAGCCAGGGACGTAAGATGAGTAAATCTCTCGGCAACGGCATCGATCCTCTGGAAGTGATTGACAAGTATGGCGCAGATGCCCTTCGTCTGACCCTTATTACCGGAAATGCGCCGGGAAATGATATGCGTTTCTACTGGGAGCGTGTAGAATCCAGCCGTAATTTTGCCAATAAGATCTGGAATGCTTCCCGTTTCATTCAGATGAATCTGGAAGGCAAGACTGTTACAGAGCCGGAAGATCTGCAGGCGCTCTGCGCAGAAGACAAATGGATCCTGTCCCATCTGAATACCGTGATCCGTGAAGTAACTGAGAATATGGAAAAATACGAGCTTGGTATCGCTGTACAGAAAGTATATGATTTCCTCTGGGATGAGCTTTGTGACTGGTATATCGAGCTTGCCAAGGTACGTCTGTGGAAAGCAGAAGAGGATCCGAAGGCTGCCAATGAGGCACTCTGGACACTGCGTACAGCACTGACAGAAGGACTGAAGCTTCTCCATCCGTATATGCCGTTTATTACAGAGGAAATCTACTGCACACTTCTTCCGGAAGAAGAATCCATCATGATTTCCAGCTGGCCGGAATATCAGGAATCCTGGAATTTCAAGGATGCGGAAACTGCGATAGAAAGCTTCAAGGAAGTAGTCAGAGGAATCCGTAACACCAGAACCGGCATGAACGTACCTCAGAACCGCAGGACCAGTGTTTATATCGTAGGCAGGGATTCTTCCATCTGTGATATGTACAGAGAAAGCAGCCGTTCTTTTGTAAATCTGGCATATGCAAAAGAAATCCATGTTCAGGAAACAAAAGAGGGAATCGGAGAAGATGCAGTTTCCATCGTTGTTTCCAATGCGGTTGTTTATCTGCCGCTGGAAGATCTGGTTGACAGAGAAAAAGAACTGGAACGCCTTACAAAAGAAAAAGAACGCCTCACCAAAGAAATCTCCCGCTGTGAGGGTATGCTGGGCAATCCGAACTTTGTAAACAAAGCTCCGCAGGCCAAGGTAAATGCAGAAAAAGAAAAGCTGCAGAAATATAAAGAAATGATGGAAAAAGTGGTTTTACAGCTTGAACAGATGAAATAGGGAGAAATGATACAGAAGTGATCACTGTGATTTACATGTGATCCTTATACAGGAAAAGAATCTGAACAGATTAACTCAAAAAAGGAGCGTATGGATGAAGTGGCATAACGTTTTCAACAAAATTTCACTTCTGCTCCATGCTCTGGGAAGCGCGGCGGGTTACTTCCTTATCGAAGCGATCAGCCGCCATTCCTTCCTGGAAGCATGGGAGTATATGACACAGAGACCGCTGGTTTTTGCGTATAATACGGCATTGATCTTTACCACCTCTCTGCTGGTATACCTGTTTCGAAGAAGATGTTTCTGGAGAGTGGTGGTTGCACTTTTCTGGCTGATACTGGGAATTATCAACGGTGTTCTTCTGACCACCAGAGTTACTCCGTTTACCGGACCGGATCTGCATCTGATCACAGATGCCATGAAGATTGCCAATAAATATCTGCCTTTTGCCGGTGTTGTGGCGGTTTGTATTCTGGCAGGTATTCTGGTAATCCTGCTGCTGGTTTTCTTTGTTAAAGGTCCGAAATACCGTGGAAAGCTGAAATATCGCTATAATATTCCGCTGGTGCTGGCAGGTGTCCTTTTATTTGCCGGAATCACTCAGCTTGCGCTGGAAAAAAGGG
This sequence comes from Blautia sp. HCP3S3_G3, assembly GCF_052063365.1. Lineage (NCBI taxonomy): Bacteria > Bacillati > Bacillota > Clostridia > Lachnospirales > Lachnospiraceae > Blautia > Blautia sp. HCP3S3_G3. The sequence continues at coordinate 37,879 of NZ_JBQHXR010000021.1, forward strand.
TACTGTCGAATTATTTCGGAAATATCGCGTTTGCATATGAGGATTACGGATATCCATACTGTCTTGTTACAACGATCTTTAATACGGGAATCAGCTGCCCGAGAGATTATTCAGATGAAGAGATTGCACGGATCGAAAAGACAGAAAAGAATCTGCCGGAAACGAAGGAAGGAGATTATCCGAATATTATTTTCCTTCAGCTGGAATCCTTCTTTGATCCGACCCTGGTGAATTATTTGAAAATATCAGAAGATCCGATTCCGTATTTCCGCAGTCTGATGAAAGAGTATTCTTCGGGATTTTACAAGGTTCCGTCTGTAGGAGCCGGAACTGCAAATACAGAGTTTGAATCCATCACCGGAATGAGCATGCATTATTTCGGACCGGGAGAATATCCTTATAAAAGTATTCTGAAAGAAACGACCTGCGAGAGTGCGCCGTATGTTTTGAAGAATTTAGGATATTCCACGCATGCGATCCATAATAATGAGGCAAATTTTTATGGCCGGAAAACCATTTTTCCGAATCTGGGATTTGATACATTTATATCGGAAGAATATATGCCTGAGGAAGACCAGAAAAATCCTCTGGGATGGGTGAAGGACAGTGTGCTTACAAATGAGATTATGAAATGTCTGGAATCCACGAAGGAACCGGATTATATTTATACGATTTCTGTGCAGGGACATGGGGCATATCCGGAGGAGCCGCTGCTGGAAGATCCGGAGATAACCGTTTCCGGATCACCTACAGAAGAAAGAAATTATCAGTGGGAATATTATGTGAACCAGATTCATGAAATGGATAATTTCGTTAAAGAACTGACAGAGACCCTTTCGGAATATCCGGAGGATGTGGTGCTTGTCATGTATGGAGATCATCTTCCTACCATGGGACTGACGGTGGAAGATGTGGATAACAAGTATCTGTTCCAGACTCAGTATGTGATCTGGGATAATTTCGGTCTGAAGAAGATTGACGATAATCTGGCTGCTTATCAGATGGCTGCTGAGGTCATGGATCGTATCGGCATCCATGAAGGTACAATTTTCCGCTATCATCAGGCCCGCAGAAATACCAAAAACTATCAGGTGGATCTGGAGACTCTTCAGTACGATATTCTCTATGGGGAGAAATATGCATATGACGGGGAAAATCCGTTTGCCCGTACTTCTATGAGGCTCGGGCTTTATGATATTACCCTGGATTCTATGGAGCTGGTTTCCGAGACAGATCATACATACTATATCCGGGGAACGAATTTCACTCCTTCCTGCGAGGTGCAGATCAATAAGGAATGGTATGATACCGTTTATATCAATGAAAATAAACTGATGATCACAGGCATGGAACTGAATGATTTTGACCGTATTTCTGTCGTAATGAGGAGCAACAGTTCGACAAGAAAGGCTCTCAGCAAGAGCTATGACCGTTCCTGCTATGCGCTTTATCAGGAAAATAAATGGAAATTGCCGGCGAATGAGTAAGTTTTGAAATACTTTGTCAGATAAAAACTTACGATTGGTACTGGACATCTTTCACCACTTATATATAATGATATCGTAATGGTTTTTTTGTACGGCCGGTTTTCCTGCCGTATAGATACAGCCATTCGAATACATTAGATAAAGTGGTGAATTTTTTATGAATTACGAAGAAGCAGTTGCTTATATTGAAGAAACTCCAAAGTTTACGACCAAGAATAAACTGGAGCATACAAAAGAATGTTTAAAAAGACTTGGAAATCCACAGGAAAAATTCCGTGTCATCCATGTAGCCGGAACGAATGGAAAGGGAAGTACCTGTGCGTTTCTGACTTCCATACTGCGGGAAGCAGGATATTCCTGCGGACTGTTTACTTCTCCTCATCTTGTGGAGATCAATGAAAGATTTCAGATCAATGAGGTGAATATTGATAACGATACGTTTCTCAGCGCGTTTCTGAAAGTAAAGAAACTGGCAGATGAACTGGTTGCAGAGGGAAATTATCATCCTACTTATTTTGAGATGCTGTTTCTGATGGGGATGGTTATTTTTGCTGACGCAGGTGTGGATTATGTGACTCTTGAGACAGGGCTTGGAGGCAGACTGGATGCGACAACGGCTGTGGAAAATCCGGTGGCCTGCGTCGTTGCCTCCATCAGCTTCGATCACATGCAGTATCTGGGAAATACCATTGAGGAAATTGCAGCAGAAAAAGCCGGCATCATTGTGCCTGGAGTACCGGTGATCTACGATGGCAATGATCCGAAGGCAGCGGAAGTGATCCGGAAGCACGCACAGGAACTGGGAAGTCCGGCTTATGAGGTGAAACGGGAAGATGCCGTGATTCACCGGATCACAAAGACCGGTATTGAATTTTCCCTTGATAATGCTCATTACGGAAAAACGGTGTTCCAGATTCCGTTTGTGGCAAAGTATCAGGTGATGAATGGTTCTCTGGCATTAAAAACCATGGAAGTCCTGAAAGATGTGATTCCGGCTTCTGTGGATACCATAAAAAGAGGAATGATGGGTACACGCTGGCAGGGACGTATGGAAACGATTCTTCCCGGTGTGATTGTAGATGGTGCGCACAACGAGGACGGCGTGGCGAAATTCGTGGAGACAGCGGCTCATTTTCAGGAGGAATATCCTTTGACACTGCTGTTTTCTGCAGTAGATGATAAGGATTATACAGAAATGATCCATACGATCTGTGAAAAAATTAAATTCCGGAATGTTGTGGTTACACAGGTAGGAGGATACCGGATGGTTCCGGCCGGTGTGCTTCAGGATATTTTCCGGAAGGAAGGATATGAAGAAGTACAGGCATTCGAGGAAATTCCGGAAGCTTTTGAATATGCACATACAGTAAAAGGAGAGGACGGACTTCTGTTCTGCGTTGGTTCTCTTTATCTGGTGGGTGAGATCAAAAGTTTTGTCCGTGAGAGAAACGGGAGGTAATGATGATTGATTACGAAGAGGAACTGAAGAAGTTTGAACCGTGTCTGGATGTGACAGATGCGGAAGGGGCAATTTATGACCGGGAACTGACAGATATTCTGGATGTGCTTCAGGAAGTACTGAGGGAAGCCAAGAGCAACAAACGTACAAGATAAGGAGACATACGAATGAATTGTATGAATTGCGGCGCGTACCTGATGGATACGGATCTGGACTATTGTCCTCACTGCGGATGCAATGTGCTGATCCAGAAAAAGGTGGATTACCTGTCCAAGTGTTATTACAATCAGGGGCTGGAAAAAGCCAGTATCCGTGATCTTTCAGGGGCAATCACCTGTCTGAAGCAGAGCCTGGCATATAATAAGATGAACATTCAGGCAAGAAACCTTCTGGGGCTTGTGTATTTTGAAACCGGTGAGGTAGTGGCTGCACTCAGTGAATGGGTCATTAGCAAAAATCTGCAGCCGACCAGAAATCTTGCTTCGGAATATATCGGCAAGCTGCAGGCAAATCCGAATAAGCTGGAAGCAATCAACGAGACGATCAGGAAATATAACCATGCGCTTTATCTGTGCAGGGAAGGGCATGAAGATATGGCGTCTGTCCAGCTGAAAAAAATACTTTCCCAGAACTCCAAGCTGATCAAGGGATATCATCTCCTTGCATTGATCCAGATTCATGATGAGGAGTGGAATAAAGCCCGCAGAACATTGAAGAAAGCGATTCGTATCGATAAGACGAATACGACAACTCTGCGTTTTTTGCGGGAAGTAGATGAACGCACCGGGGTGACCACAAGATTTGAACAGCCCAAAAAAGGTCTTTTCCGGTCTCGTACAGAAGAAAAAGATGTGGAGGTATGGAGCAGTGACTATGCGGTCCGGACTTCAGCAGAGAAAGACGGCTCCAGAGTTCCTCTGTTTTTTACTCTGATGGCAGGTCTGGCTGCCGGAGCTGCTGCTTTCTGGCTGCTTGCAGTGCCTGCGATCCGTCAGAATATTTACCGGGAGGCTAACCGCCAGATTGTAAAATACAGTGAATCGGTAGTGAGTCAGGGCGCAGAACTTACGAGAGCTCAGGGTAAGGCGGAAGAATCTGACAGTACGGCAGAAGCTGTGCTCACGCAGATGGAAGAAGAAAAGAAAAAGAGCAGTACTTATGAAGCTCTTTTGTCTGCATATGCGTATCTTCTTCAGGAGGATTATGACAGTGCGGCACTGAAGATCCAGAATGTTTATGAAGATTATCTTACCGATGACATGTGGTCTATGTATAATGCTGTCTGCAGCGATACCGGTGTGACGGGAATCAAAAGCGAAGATTCCGGAGATGCGGAGGAAGAGGACTCTGGTGATGGAAGCTATGATGATAGCTATGACGATAGTTATGATGACGGCTATGATGATAGTTATGATGACAGCTATGATGAAGGTTATTATGATGGCTATGATGACGGTTATGATGACAGTTATGACGATGGTTATGATGACGGATACTATGAAGACGATGGATATGAGGGATAACAAATGAGGAACCTCGTGGAAGGGGATGTGCATGATGTGTACATCTCCTTTTTTGTGACTTTTTGGGAGTCACGGAAGGCTGGTACAAATTTGAAAAACTTCTGAAAGCTCTGCATAATATGGAAAATTATGGAGAAAATAGCAAAAAAGTAATGAAGGAAAATAAAATAACAGGAACAAGAGGGGAGAATTGTTATGAATCCATTATTTGAAACAGAGGACGCATGTCTGACTGTAAGATTACCGAAAGAACTGGATCATCCGGCATCTGACTGTATCAGGAGGGAATCTGACAGAATTATGAATCAGACTTATATCAAAACGATGATTTTTGATTTTGAGAAGACCGGCTTTATGGACAGCTCCGGAATTGGGCTGATCATGGGACGATATCGTGCGCTGGGAATGCGGGGAGGATGTATCCGTGCCATTCATGTGAACGGTCATATCAATAAAATGCTGCATCTGTCCGGCGTACACCGGTATATAGAGATTCAGAAGCAGGAAGCGGACTGTGAAAAAATTGGAGAATAGGAAGGGAGTATATTATGGAAAATACCAATGAAATGACGATTATTTTTGACAGCAGGCCTGTGAATGAGGGCCTGGCAAGAGTCGCGGTGGCAGCTTTTTGTACGCAGTTGAATCCGACACTGGAAGAAGTGGCAGATCTGAAAACAGCAGTATCCGAAGCTGTGACCAATTGTATCATTCACGGGTATGAGGGAGAGGTACATAAGATTGAATTATGCTGCAGACTGCAGGGAAGGGAACTGTTTGTGGATGTCAGAGATGAAGGCGTTGGCATTCCTGATGTGGAGAAAGCGATGGAGCCCATGTTTACCACAAAGCCGGAAAAAGACCGTTCCGGGATGGGGTTTACTTTTATGGAAGCATTTATGGATGAAGTTTCTGTAGAATCCCGGGTTGGGATGGGAACCACTGTGCACATGAAAAAAATCATCAGGAGGTAAGGATGGGGGATACTCTTGCCCTGATCGGGCGTGCGCACCAGGGGGATAAAGAGGCAAGAGATATACTTTTTGAGGAAAATATTGGTCTGATCTACAGTGTGGCCAGACGATTTGCGGGACGGGGAGCAGAAATGGAGGATCTGTTCCAGATAGGAAGTATTGGTTTGCTGAAGGCTGTGGATAATTTTGACACTTCTTTCCAGGTGAAATTTTCCACATATGCGGTTCCAATGATTGCCGGAGAGATCCGGAGATTTCTTCGAAATGACGGTATTTTGAAAGTCAGCCGTTCCGTAAAAGAAAACCAGTATAAAATTTTTAAAATGCGTGAGGAACTGGAGAAATTGACCGGCAGAGAGCCTACCGTAGAGGAACTGGCGGATGGAATGAATCTGCCTGTGGAGGAAGTGGTTCTGATCATGGAATCCCAGACAGAAGTGGAGTCTATTTACAAAACCGTTTACCAGGGAGAAGGAACGGAGATTTCTCTGCTGGATAAACTCCCGGAGAAAGAAAACCAGCAGGAAAAAGTTCTGAACCGGATTTTTCTGGAAGAAATTCTCAGAACGCTTGAACCGAAAGAGCGCCAACTGATCGCTATGCGCTATTTTCAGGATATGACACAGACCGAAATTGCGGAAAGACTCGGTGTATCCCAGGTACAGATATCCAGGATGGAGAAGCGGGTTCTGGGGAAAATTCGTAAAATGTACAGCTGAATGGTGGATAAACTTCCGGAAAAAAGTAAACGGCAGGAAAAGGTTCTGAGTTGAACTTTTCTGGGAAAACAAGAAAAAACGCAGGTAAATTCTTCATACAGAAGGGATTTATCTGCGTTTTGACTATTAGTCTGTAACACACGTAGAAACTTGGCAATACAGATGGTGTTTCTGAGACAGGAAATAACGAAATGTTATTTCGTGCAGTTTGCAGTGGCGTTTCCAAAAATTACATGCTGATATTTGGAAAGTGCAGTGAGCAATACCATACCGATCACTCCGCAGGAAAGGATTTCTCCGGCACCTACCGTAAGCATCATAAATGGGATTGGAAGATTGATTCCGTATCCATAATACAGAACAAATGGTACGATGACGGCATTGGCAACAATCGGCGGGATTGGCGCAAACCATTTGCAGCTTCGCAGACGATAGGTAAAAACAGCACCGATCAGAGTGGCAATGCTTCCGAAAAGGATATCAATTGGAATTGCTCCGCCAAGAAAGTTGGCAATGATACATCCCACAAATAAACCCGGAATGGCAGCAGGGGTGAAGTAAGGCAGCACGGTCAGTGCCTCCGAAAAACGGATCTGAACTTCACCGAAGCTCAAAGGTGCGAAGACAAGTGTCAGAACTACATAAATTGCCCCAATGGCAGCAGCCTGCACAAGAAACAGAGTGTTTTTGTTTTTCATGATTCAATTCTCCTTTAGTTTTGTTTTACGAGTGGAAGGTCTCGAACACTCGGCACATTTTACGGCGGTGACCGCCGGAAAGCCCTATAGACCTTATTTTGTTATCCGGCATTTTATCTGGTCCTAAACCATACCGCATTCAATCAAATTAAAAAGAGGCACAGCATAAATTATTCTGATGGATTTTACATCGGATTGCTTTACGCTGTG
>NZ_JBQHXR010000022.1:0-44585 GCF_052063365.1 Blautia sp. HCP3S3_G3
CGGTTTTTCACATCACACTTCACAGTGTTTCGCACTGAACCAAAGTTCCGGAGAAAACCATACGCATAGTAAAACTCGAAGAATTCTCACATACAGTTGCTGAACTAAAGCGCACTTTAATTCACTAAACCTTGATAACAAAAGGAAGACTGTCTTTCCAAATTACCATCCAAAAATAAAAGTGCCTGTTGAACTTTATCATTAGGTAAATCTATCACATGATATGCTATAATAATTCAACAGTTCCACAATCCTTTTTGCCAAATCATCACATAGATATCATTTCCAAGACCATTTCCCAATATCAACAGGCACTTTCAGCATCTCAGAAAAGCATAACCAAGTTTAAATAAACTTATCTGCTCCCCGCTCTTTCATTTCAATCTAAATTTCTACTGGTTCAAAGCTCTTACAACGCACAATCAGCTTTCCTGCGCTTCGTCAGTTTCTTCATCCTCCGTCTCTTCTTCTCCAGACAAATCTTCAAAGGAATTTCTCAATTCTTTAAATGTCATCTTATTTACAAGATATATTTTATCGTTATCCACAATAGCTGCATAATAATTTACATCATACTGGTAGAAATCTACATTTACACTTTCTTTATCCACTTTGTTGAAAACAACAGACATTTCTGGTTCGTTTTCCGGTTTATATTCTTCAGTAAGACGTTTCTGTGCAGTAATATTGGTCAGCTTATTATAAAATGATGAGAAATTCAGATCTTCTATTTCTTCACCATTCAATGTATAAGTCACAATTGTTTCAGTTGTCGTTTCTTCATCTAAATTATCTTCTGTCTCTGCATCAACTGTTTCATCTGACTCTTCTGTTTCGTCGTCTTCCTCTGATTCATCGTTTTCTACGATTAATGTTTCACGTGAAACATTTATTGTATTTTCCTGCCCGTCAATTTTCACGTCGAGACTGTCCAAATCATCTTTAGAAATATAATTTACCGTCATATCCCACATAGAAGAAACATCTTTATCCATCACAGTAGAAAGGATTTCTGTGGTCATTGTATAAACCTCATTATTGCCATCGATCATAACATATCTGGATTCTTCATCAGCCTCACTTCCCACAAGAATTTTAATCTGACAATCAATCATTGTAGTAGTTTCGCTTTCAGATTCTTTACTGTCTTCTGATAATTCTGTATTTTTAGAAGAATTTTCTGTATTTTTATTTTCATTTTCTTCTATATTCAGTTTATCCTGATTTTCGTCTTCTGTATCTGTTTCTTCTACATCCACCTCTTCCACATCTGCTTCTTCCTCATCTGTGTCTTCTACATCAGTTTCTTCCACATCTACCGCTTCTGCATCTGCTTCTTCCTCATCTGTGCCTTCTGCATCAGTTTCTTCTACATCTGTGCCTTCTGCATCGGTTTCTTCTGTATCCATTCCTTCTGCATCGGTTCCTTCTGCATTCACATCTTCTACATCCGTTTCTTCCGTATCGTTCTCTTCTGCATCATTCTCCTCTGCATCCGTTTCTTCCGCCTCTTCTTCCTGATAATCAACCGTTATCACTGCATATGGATCATCCAGGCCATATTCGCTCTTATCTGTACAATTGTAATCAACAAAAGCATCATATTGCAGCGAAGACACTCCGTATGTAAGGCTGCTCATCAATGATGAATCTGCTTTTTCCGGATCATATTCATCATTTCCGATTTCCCACAAACCTGTATCGTTATCCTTTACAGCCTCATAAGATTTATCCTCCTGTTCCACATCTACTTTGGAAATTGTGGAGGAATCAATGTATGGAAAAGTATCCATCGCTGCATAATCGTAAAGTGAATCCATAAATGGACTGATCACAGAATTTGCTACAACATATACTGTTTTTTCATCTCCATCTTTGCAGAGATAATACTGGCTGGTAGAATCATTTTCTATACCAACCCTAAATACCGTTTCAGATTCATCATCATTGTCATCATTCGTGATAACCGTAATTGTATTGGAAGGATCATCTAGTCCATATTCACTTAAATCCTCTACGTCTTCCAGCACACGATCCGCGCTCACGGATGAGATAGAAGAAGCCGCGCTTTCCAGCGTATCCTGATCTACAGGAAAATCTGTTTCATCTTTCTTTATCCAGGTTCCATCTTTTTTATCAAAGGTCACTTCTTTATCATCAATTGTGAATTTCAGAGCCTCTATTGCATCTGTCTCCACATCAAAGACATTTGTCTTTTTTTCTTCCAAATTTTCTTCATCCGATTCTTCCTGTTTTGAAACAGAAACCTTTAATCCCAGATATCCCCCCAGCAGCATTCCCAATGCTGCCAGAGAAAGAATCAATCTTACACTTTTATTTTTCATTATGCCTTTCTCCTCTTCAACCATACCACAAATCCGGCAACCAGGAAAAATCCAGGAATCAGACCAATCGTACAAATCTGCCAGAAGCTTACATCATAAGCAGTCAATGTCAGGTAAGAAATCTCAAGGCTCTTGGACGGAATCGAAGTTGTACTGGTCTCATCAGAACTGCACATCCAGTTCAGGGATGCCATAATTAATTGTTCATTTCCTCCTGATACCATCTGATTCACATTGCTGTCCAATAAATAGGATGTTGTATAATATACAATTTGTGTTGTTTTGTCATCATCAACGGTCTCTGTAATACTTACTCCCAGATCAAAAGGTCCTTCTTCATCTTCCGAAGCTTTTTCCAGAGTATCACTATTCAGATTTGCTTTTGCATATGCGCTGTCTGATGTAGTCAAAAGACTTTCAATCGTTACGGTATCTCTCACATCCTCAGATTTTTTTATTCCTTGTGCATAAGGAGTAAGAATATAATATCCGGATGATGCTGCATCAGAAACTGCATCCGTATTATTGATGGTCGGTACCAGATAATATGGTGTCTGCATCGCATAATGGGAAGGATCTCCTTCAAAAACAAGTCCCTCTACACGGCTTATTCCATAGTTTTCAAGAATCTCATTAAAGTTATCCATTGATTCCTCTGTATAATCAGAGAAAATCATCGCTTTTCCGCCATTTTCCAGATAATCTAAAATTGCTTCTTTTTCATCCTCAGAAATATCTGTACCCGGCGCATTGATCAGCAGGCAATCGGCATCTTCCGGCACACTGTTCTCTGTAAGAAGATTTAATGATTTGATTTCAATGTTGGCTTTTTCAATATCTTCTTTAATAGTGGAATTCAGTTCCAGTTCCCCGTGTCCTTCCAGTGTATATAAAACCGGAAGATTATCTGAAGTAACATATGCAATTGCACTGGTAATCTGACCCTCACCGTCAAATCCGGTAGTCGTATAACTATATGTGTTATAATCAATACTCTGTTCATACATGCTGCTGTATTCAACAACTTTACTTCTTTCTCCGCAGACTACGATCAGACTGTTGGATGAAACATTTTCACTGGTATATTCTGAAACAAACTGAGGATTCACCACGGGATCTTTCTGAACTACTTCAATATGGTTTGATTCCTCTTCATATTTCTGAAGAAGATTGGTAATTGTCTCATCTTCAGAGCCGCTTTGTGTGACCTGATAAATGGACACATCTTTATTTAAGTCCTTTAAAAAGGACTTGGTTTGTTCTCCTATACTATATACTTTACTTTCACTGATATCAATCTGCGTATATTTTGAAGGGATTTCTCCCACAATCAGATTGATTACAACTACAATCACAATAAAAATCGCACTGATTATCATGCTGTAGCTTCCATTTTTTAAATGCTTTCTGTTGATATTTTTCGCATAATCTTTTATAGAAAACTTTATCCCTTTTCGATTATTTTTTATCTTCTTTTTTCCAATTTTCTGTCCATTTTTGGTCTTCTGCTCATCTTCTATCTTTTTCTCTCTTTCTATTTTCTGGTCATTTTCTATATTTTCCTCATATCCTGTTTTCCTCTCATTTTCTACATCTTCTATTTTCTGCTCATTTTCTATCTTCTTCACATCTTCTGTTTTCTTTTCTTCTTCCATTTTTCGTTTGTTTTCTTTGTTTTCCCCAAAATTCATGCTTCCCACCTCCTTAATTCCATCTTCTCTTTGAAATAGACTGTACTGTAAGGAACATACAGACCACAATGACAGAAAGGAAATAAACAACTCCTGTAAGATCAAAAATACTGTTTGTAAAATTTTCAAAGTGACCACTCAGATTAAACACCTGCAGTACCTTTTGAATTCCCCCTTCAAAAAAGCTGGATTTCATAAGGTAAATAATAATCAGGATAATCTCCCCGACAATACCCACAATGGCAGAAATCATAAAATTTTTGATCATTGTATAAAGAATGAGTGCCACTGCAAAAATCAAAAGCGCAAATGTTATACAGGTGGACATTGATGATTCGGAAAAGAAAGAAGAAATTCCGTTCATCATAAAAAACGCAAACAAAATAACAAAAGTCAGCACAGCTGCAATTACCTGGCTTTCTGTAATAGACGAAATAAATACTCCGATAGCCAGATTCGCACAGCCAAGAAGGAAAAATCCCAGAATCGCTGTATATGCAGCTCCAAAAGATATCTCACCAAACCCTGACATGATCAGTGGATACGTACACATGATCAGAACAGGTACTGCAAAAACTGTCACAAGAGCCAGATATTTTCCAATAACAATATCTGCAACTGTCACTGGTGCTGTAAGGAGAAGCTGATCTGTTTTTTGCTTCCGTTCTTCTGCCAGCACGCGCATGGATAAAACCGGCACTCCAATCAGAAATACAAACGTTAATGAACTTAAGGTATACTCAAATTTGGGATACGCCGCTGCAAGCTGATATGCTGAAAAATAAATACCTGTCAGAATAAGTACAAAAAAGATAAACAGATATCCGATCATGGATGTCAAATAACTTTTCAGTTCTCTTTTATAAATCGCTGTCATTTTTCTCCTCCCCCTCTTCTCCATCTTGAGATTTCACAGAATCCTCTTTCTGGTTTTCACTGTCCGTCAGTTCCAGGAAGATTTCTTCAAGTGATACTTTTTTCGACTGCATCTCCAGAATAGGGCATCCTGTTTCTGCCATCTTATAGAATACTTTTTCACGAATATCTGTATTTTCTTCGGAAGATACTTTTACATTCCATACATTCTGTTCTTCTGCCCGGGAAATGGAAACTTCTCGGATTCCCTCCACTGCTTCAAGGCTTTGGCAGATCTGCGTCCTGGAACCCTTAATCAGCATATTCAGGTTGTTGGAACCTGCTGCCAGTTTTCCAAGGTTATCCGGTGTATCACTTGCAACCAGTTTTCCATGAGAAATAATCAGAACGTAGTCACAAATTGCACTGACTTCCGACAAAATATGAGAACTTAAAATAACCGTATGCTTCTTCTTCAGATTTTTGATCAGAGATCGGATTTCAATGATCTGCTTGGGGTCCAGACCTACTGTCGGTTCATCCAGAATGATCACTTCCGGATATCCGAGAATTGCCTGCGCAAGCCCGACTCTCTGACGATAACCTTTGGAAAGATTCTTGATCAGACGATTCTTCATGTCTGTTATTTTTACCATATCCATGACTTCTTCTATCATGGAACTTTTTTTATCTTTGGGAATTTTTTTGAGATCAGCCACAAATTTCAGATACTCCAGAACGGTCATATCAAAATAAAGAGGCGGCTGTTCAGGAAGATAACCAATACATTTTTTCGCTGCTTCCGGTTCATCCAGAATATCATGTCCGTCAATGAGCACCTGGCCCTCTGTAGATGCAATATAGCCGGTGATCATGTTCATTGTCGTAGATTTTCCGGCTCCATTTGGTCCAAGAAAACCATAAATTTTTCCCTTTTCAATTTGAAAAGAAAGGTGATCAACCGCTGTATGATCTCCATAACGTTTGACCAGATTTTTTACTTCTATCAATTTTCACTCCTCCTTAAGGTTTCTTTGCGGATTCATCAGGCAGGTAAACTCCCTTTACATGCCTGATACAATTTATGCAAAAGATCAACATCATACTTGCTTACAGTTGCCTTTTCCGCTGTAAAAATTTTATGAAAAATATGTGATAAAACTGGGATTATTATGTGAGAATTATGTGAAATACCTATGAAGTGTATAAAAGAAATACCAACTCACTTTTTTGTATCATAGGAAAATGCAAAGCATTTTTTTATGATACAAAAGAGCCCTTATCCTAGGATAAGGGCTCTTTCAATGGGGTTCCTGCCTTTCTTGGATACCTGGCAGGTGTATTCTTTACTTTTTCAATCACAACAAGAGATCGCTCGATTTCAGAATCCGGGAGCTGGAAATAATGAATATCCTTCACCTTTCCTCCAAGGATTTTGATTGCTTTTTCTGCCTGCTGCACTTCCTCCTGGACTTTTCCGGATTTATAGGAAACAAACATTCCTCCGCACTTTACATACGGCAGACAATATTCACTTAATGTCGCCAGATTGGATACTGCTCTGGATACACACAGATCATATTGCTCACGATACTCTTTATTTTTTGCAAATTCCTCTGCTCTTCCATGGATCGCCCGGATATGATCCATCTTCAAAAGCTGAAAGGTCTCCTCCAGAAAACCTACTCGTTTTTTCAGTGAATCCAGAAGACACGCATCCACATGCGGGAATGCGATTTTCAGTGGTACTCCCGGAAAACCGGCACCTGTCCCTATATCAATCATGTTCGATATTTTTTCTACAGGAACTACTTTTACGCATGCCAGACTGTCCAGAAAATGCTTTACAATGACTTCCTGAAACTCTGTAATACCAGTCAGATTCATGACCTTGTTCTTCTCAATAAGGTATTCATAAAAGTCCGTAAACTGCTTTTCCTGCGTCTCATCCAGCGTGATTCCAAGTGATTCGCAGCCTTTTCTGAATACCGTTAAATCATATGCCATTCCACTTTCTCTCCCTGTCTGTATTATTTCTTCCATTACTTACTTTTCATTGTTCTTTTTATATTGCTCCAGATACACCAGAAGCACCGAAATATCCGCCGGAGATACACCGGAAATCCTGGATGCCTGTCCGATGGAAACCGGTCGGTATAATTCCAGTTTCTGACGTGCTTCAATGCGAAGACTTCCTACTTTTTCATAATCAAGATCTTCCGGAATTTTCTTCATTTCCATCTTTTTGAACTGTTCTACCTGCTTTAACTGGCGGCGGATATATCCGTCATATTTGATATTAATGTTTACCTGCTCCTGTACATCCCAGGGAAGTTCCGGTCTTTCCGGATCAATCGAAGCAATCCGTTCATAAGATAATTCCGGTCTTCTGATCAGTTCTGCAAGTGTAGTTCCCGATTTCAGAACAGTGCTTTCATGGGCTTCCAGAAACCCCTGAATTTCTTTGGATGCACCAATATTCGTATGCTCCACACGGTGAATTTCTCTTTTGATTGCCTCCTCTTTTTCCAGTACTTTCTGATATGTTTCTTCATCGATCAGGCCCACTTCATATCCTTTTCTGCGCAGTCTGAGATCCGCATTATCCTGTCTCAGAAGCAGTCTGTATTCCGCACGGCTGGTCATCATTCGATATGGTTCATGGTTTTCTTTGGTTACCAGATCATCGATCAGAACGCCGATATAAGCCTCAGAACGGTCAAGAACCAGCATCTCTTTCCCTTGGATTTCCATCGCCGCATTGATTCCGGCGATCAATCCCTGTGCTGCTGCCTCTTCATATCCGGAACTTCCGTTAAACTGTCCGGCACTGAAAAGTCCTTTGATCTTTTTAAACTCCAGTGTTGGATAAAGCTGTCTCGGATTGATACAGTCATACTCGATCGCATAGGCATTTTTTACAATTTTTGCATGCTCCAGACCAGGAACAGAATGATACATCGCCTCCTGAACATCCTCCGGAAGAGAGCTGGACATACCACCGATATACATTTCATTTGTGTATAATCCTTCAGGTTCAATAAAAACCTGATGACGGTTTTTGTCGGCAAAACGTACTACTTTATCCTCAATAGAAGGGCAGTATCTCGGTCCTGTTCCCTCGATTGCCCCGGAAAAAAGCGGAGAACGATCCAGATTCGCCCGGATGATTTCATGGGTCTTTTCGTTCGTATAAGTAAGCCAGCAGGATTTCTGTTCAATCTGCACATCTTCAGGATCTGTAGAAAAAGAAAACGGCACGACTCTCTCATCACCAAACTGTTCTTCCATCTTAGAATAATCAATAGTATTTCCCGCAATTCTGGCCGGTGTTCCTGTTTTGAAACGAAACATTTCGATACCAAGCTCCTTCAGTGAATCGGTCAGATAATTAGCCGCCTGAAGCCCGTTAGGGCCTGTATAATTGCTCACATCCCCATAAATGCAGCGTGCCTTCAGGTAAGTACCTGTACATAATACAACGGCTTTACAGCGGTATACAGCGCCCGAATACGTTTTTACACCCGTAATGCGTCCATCCTCTACGAGAAGCTTCGTAACCTCTCCCTGTTTAATGGTCAGATTTTCGGTATTTTCCAGCGTTTTTCTCATTTCTGTGCTGTAAGCCTGCTTATCTGCCTGGGCACGGAGGGAATGAACCGCAGGTCCCTTGGACTGGTTCAGCATCTTTGACTGAATAAATGTCTTGTCAATATTTTTCCCCATTTCTCCGCCAAGTGCATCCAGTTCTCTTACCAGATGGCCCTTGGAACTGCCTCCTACATTGGGATTGCAGGGCATCAGTGCAATACTGTCCACACTGACGGTAAACATAATGGTCTGAAGTCCAAGCCTTGCTCCTGCAAGTGCTGCCTCGCATCCCGCATGGCCTGCACCTACTACCACAATATCATAATCTTCTGTCAAATAATTCATAATATCCTCCATAGTGCATTATTTTCCCATACAGAACTTACTGAATATTTCATTCACAAGATCCTCTCCCACAGCCTCTCCGATAATCCGGCCAAGGCTCTCATACGCATTCATCAGATCAATGGAAAAGAAATCCTCCGGCATGCCTGCCTCAATACTTTTTTTCACCAGTTCAAGACTGTTTTTTGCCTCTTCCAGTGCTTCTTTATGACGGGCATTTGTAATGTAAACTTCATTATTAAACGATAAATTTCCGCTGAAAAACAGGTTTTTGATTTCCTCTTCCAGCTCCTGAATTCCTGTTTCTTCTACTGCTGACATCGGTATCACTTTATGTCCTGTTTTTTCCTTCAGATTTTCCATATCCACTGCTGAGGAAAGGTCTGTTTTATTATATAATACAATGGCTTTCCTGTCAGAAAGCATGGAAATAATCTCTTCATCATTCTCATCAAGGGGAGTGGATGAATCCACAACATAAAGAATCAGATCCGCATCTTTTGCCATTTCTCTGGCTTTTTCCACTCCTATTTTTTCCACAATATCTTTCGTTTCACGAATTCCCGCAGTATCAATCATCCTCAGAGTTACACCGTGAAGATTGATATATTCCTCCAGGATATCTCTGGTAGTTCCTGCAATATCCGTAACGATCGCACGATTTTCTCCCAGGAGAAGATTCAGAAGAGAGGATTTTCCTGCATTGGGTTTTCCAAGGATTACGGTCTTGATTCCCTCCCGGATAATCTTTCCGTCGTCTGCAGTTTTCAACAGACGAAGAATCTCCTGCTGCTCTTTTTCCACAACTTCCAGAAGTTCCTGTGGATATCCGGTAAGATCATAATGCTCCGGATCATCCAGTGCAGATTCAATATATGCAATATGATAGATCAGATGGCTTCGGATTTCTTTTACAGACTTTCTGACAGAACCGCGAAGCTGTTCCATGGAGCTCTTTAATGCATATTCATTCTGAGAGTTGATAACATCGATCACGGCCTCTGCCTGAGACAGATCCAGTCTTCCATTCAGAAAAGCACGCTTGGTAAACTCTCCCGGTTCTGCAATTCTGGCACCGTTTTTCAGAACGGTTTCCAGTACTTTTTTCATGGCATAAACGCCTCCATGGCAGTCGATCTCAACCGTATCTTCCCCTGTAAATGTACGCGGTGCTCTCATGATCATGACAAGTACTTCATCAACCAGCTCCTCTTCATCATAAATATATCCATAATGAATCGTATGTGTAGGCACCTCTTTTATTTTCTTTTTGCCTCCCTTGGAACGATAAATTCTGGAAATTACATCCATGGAATCCGGTCCGCTGATTCTCACGATTCCAATTCCGGAAGCACTCATAGCTGTTGAAATAGCCGCAATTGTCGTTTCCATAACTCCTCCTGTCCGAAAAAAAATGTTATTCCGGTAAAAGCACACGATCACACGTGTTATTCATGCTTTCACCTAGAATAACATTTTTAGGGTATGATTTAAAGTCAAATCACCATCTTTTTAATTTTACTACTACATGACGGTACGGTTCTTCACCTTCACTGACTGTCTCCACATATTTATTCCCCTGAAGTGCAGAGTGAATAATTCTTCTTTCATATGGATTCATCGGTTCCAGAACGACCGGTTTTCTTGTTTTCTTTACCTTGTAGGCAATTCCTCTTGCAAGATTTTCCAGTGTTTCTTTTCTGCGTCTTCTGTAGTCTTCCGTATCCAGTTTCACACGGATATAATTGTTTTTGCCTTTGTTTACTACAAGGCTTGTCAGATACTGCAGGGAATCCAGAGTCTGTCCTCTTTTTCCGATAAGGATTCCCATATCCTCACCTTCAAAATCCACTTCCAGACATCCGTCTGCTGTATTATATTTGGATGTAATTTCCACTTCACCAAGCTCCATGGAAGCAAATACATCACGGAGAAAAACTGTTGCTCTCTCTTCAATTTCTTTGATTTCTGCCGGATCTGTGATGATTTCAACCGGTTTGGTAACCTTTGCAGGTTTCTCTTTTACAGGTTTTTCCTTCGGAGCTCTTTCTTTTGGCTCTCTGGCTTCTTTCACAGGTTTTTCTTTGGCCGGACGTTCTTTCGGCTGTTTTTCTTTTACTGGTTTCGGAGCTTTTTCTTTTGGTTCTCTTGGCTCTTTTACTTCTCTTGCTTCTTTGATTTCTTTCTGCTCTTTTGCACGTTCAGGCTTCGGCGCAGGTTTTGGAGTTTCTTTTTTCTTTTCCGGTTTGATGGAATCCATCTTTACAGACTCAACCATCTTTTCGATTTCTACTTCTTCAGAAACTTCTTCTTTTTTGCGAACCTTGATGACTGCCGGTTTGCTTCCGATTCCAAAAAATCCGGAACTTCCTTCGGTAACTACCTGGATTTCCAGCTGATCACTGGAAGTACCAAGCTCAATACATGCTTTTGTGATCGCTTCACTTTTTGTTTTTGCTGAAAACTGGATATAATCCTCCATCATTTACCCCTCCGTTCCTTCTTACTTCTTCTTATTTCTTTCATTGTAATCTCTTACCATATTGGCTTTTGCTGTAATACTATCCGTTTTTGCACCAGCGGCCTTCTGATAGGCTTCTTCTACCTTCTTTGCTCTCGCTTCCGCATCGGTATTACTCTGACCCTTGGTAACTTTGTTGATATTCTTTACACTCTGATGAGCCTGATTTGTAATCTTCTGTGGAGGAAGTCCTGCTTTTTCGCGTTTCTTCTCCATCTTTTTCATATTCTCATTTACAAGATCATCGATGTTCATTTTGTCCATATAACGGTTGATGACATACTGCTGAATGCTTCGTACAACCGCACTGGAAATCCAGTAAATACCAAGACCTACCGGGAATGTAAAACAGAATACTGCAGACATCAGAGGCATAACCGTATTCATGGTCTTCATGGAGTTTGCCATCTGATTGTTCTTATCATCATTTGATCCTGCCTGCGGCATCAGTTTAATATTCAGCATCTGTGTTGCCCAGGAAAGAATCGGAATAGCAAGTGCTGCCACAGCAAGAATAATTGCTCCGCCTGCCATTGCTGCCTTGATATAGTTCCATGGCTGTTCTGCAATATTCAATACACCAAATGTCTGCAGTTTTGTAATTTCTGCTGATGTTTTTTCAATCGCATCTGAAAATCCGGAAAACTGGCTCATTTCGGATAATTTATCCCACTGGGTCGGGGATAATGCATATAAAAAGTCTATGACAGAGTTGGCAGTTGCCTTTTCATTCTCAAGAACAAGTCTGACTCTGGTCATATTATTTTCTGTGATAAAATTCTGAAGCAGATCGGTATAACCGTTTACTGCAACAATTTTGTCAGCTACACCTGTAAAGATGTTTTTTACACTGCCTACATAAGCAGGAATATTCTGAATTACCTGCCACAATGCCCATAAAACAGGCATCTGAATCAAAAGCTGCACGCAGCTTCCTGTCGGAGATACTCCGTATTTCTGATAAACTGCAGAAGTTTCCTCCTGCATCTTCATCATAGCATCCTGATCATTATTTTTTCCTTTGTACTTATCCTGGATCTTCTGAAGTTCCGGCTGCATAATCGCGCTCAGCTTGGAAAATTTCTGCTGTTTAATCTGAAGAGGAGTCATAAGCAGATAAATAATGATACTGAAAATAATGATACAAAGCCCCAGATTCTGAATTCCAACACAATCAAGAGCCTTGTAAATACCGTTCATAATCCAGCCCATCAGGGTTGCAATCTGTCCAATGACCGGTGTTCCGCTTTTTGTAGCTAAAATCATTTCCAAGTTCATTTCCTCCTAGAATCATGAACTGACAGGTCTCTTTCCAACCGGTCCAGATATTGTTACTGTTCACTCTTTTCAAAATAACGAAATACTCCCCGGTGAACGGCAACCAAATATTCAAATTTGTCTGTCTGTCAGGAAAGCCTGTCCAGATTTTATGGTACGGGATCGTATCCTCCATGAGAAAAAGGATTGCAGCGCAGGATTCTCCAGACTGCCAGCAATCCTCCCTTAATCGCACCATATTTTTCGATAGCTTCTAAACCATATTGAGAACATGTGGGAATATACGGACATTTTGTTCTCTTCATCGGCGAAATATAAATTTGATAGAGCCTTATTATCTTAATCAGAAATTTCTTCAGCATTGTTCTCACCTGTAATATGATGCCTGTTCGCAAGATGCATAAGGGAGCTCTCTATCTCACGATAGGATCTGTCCTTTGCTGACGGACGGGCGACCACGACAATATCAATACCCTTCTTAAATACCATTTCATTTAAACGATAACTTTCTCTGATCAACCTGGTGACTCTGTGGCGAACCACACTATTCCCTACTTTTTTGCTTACTGATATTCCCAGACGATTCTTCCTGCACTGGTTATCCAGTACATACATCACCAGATGCCGATTTGCCTGCGATGTTCCATGTCTATAAACGTGTTGAAAATCTTTGTTTTTTTTCAAGGACTCCGAATATATCATTTCATCGAATCCTCCTTCTTACTGCCTGTTTCCGGCAAAAATTACATAGAAGAAAAGACCACATAAATGCGGTCTTATATATCTTATGCTGATAATTTCTTTCTTCCTTTTAATCTTCTGGCAGCTAATACCTTGCGGCCTCCCTTAGTGCTCATGCGGGCTCTGAATCCGTGTACTTTCGCTCTGGATCTCTTTTTCGGCTGAAATGTCATTTTCATAGGTGAAACACCTCCTTCTATCTGTTAATCCATCTTATCATATAGAATGTAATTATTTCTGAATAATTACCATAGAACATCATTTTCAATTATATTCATAAAAGGTCTGTTCGTCAAGCATAAATTGCGAAAATCTCTGGTATTTATCAGCATTTGCGGCCTGACCTCCCGTCGTATTTTGCCGTCTTTTTTCTCTATGTGGATAATATCTTGATAACCTGGTGGATAAAAGCGGTTTACGTAAGATTATCCACAATTTGTGGATAACTTGTGGATAACTCTCATTTTTTCCTGGAATTCATCCACTTTATATGGTTGTTTTTTACACATACCTTAAAAAAAATCCTTTATTTGAGCCATTTTGACAGGTGGATATATTTTTCCACATATTTTGTGGATAACTGACGACATTTTATTCATTATGACAACAAAATAACCTCTATCCACTTATCCACAATTATCCACATTCGACTTTCACACATATTTCATACCTGCTGCCTGGAACTTTTACAGGAAACGAAACAGGCAGTCAGGCTCCGTCCTATGACTGCTTGTACGGGACTTTTATCATAAATTTCTTATGGTTAGGCATTGCGAAAAAAGAGGATTTATTATAATATATTAAAAGGATATTTATGTCTATTTTTACTTAAACTGTGAGAAAAGATATCTGTGGAAATACGGCAGATACAGGAAAGAAGCTTAAAAAACCAGGAGAAATGATGAAGATGAATAAAGTAATGGAAAAATGGGACGAAATTCTGCAGATCGTCAAAACCGAATATGATGTGGCTGATGTAGCCTTTAACACCTGGTTAAAGCCGCTGAAGGTTTATCAGGTGGAAGGAAATACAGTTACCATCCTGGTTCCTTCTGAGCAGATGGTGTTAATAAATATTATTACAAAAAAATATAAACTGCCTCTTCAGGTAACCATTTGTGAAGTTTGCGGAATGTCTGACTGCGAGATCAGATTCATTCTTCCGGAAGAAGTTCCTCAAAAAGAAACTTCTTATAATAATCAGACCCAGGATTCCCGTTATGAAGAAGCTCATCTGAACCCAAAATACACGTTTGATACCTTTATTGTGGGAAGCAATAACAAATTTGCACAGGCAGCAGCTCTTGCAGTTGCGGAATCTCCGGGAGACACCTACAATCCTCTCTTTATTTACGGAGGCGCCGGACTCGGCAAAACCCACCTGATGCATTCCATTGCACACTATATTATAGAACACAATCAGGACAGCAAGGTTCTCTACGTTACCAGCGAGGAATTTACGAACGAGCTGATTGAAACCATCCGAAACGGAAATAATACAGCAATGACCAAATTCCGTGAAAAATACAGAAATATTGATGTTCTTCTGGTCGATGATATCCAGTTTATTATAGGAAAAGAATCCACCCAGGAAGAATTTTTTCATACCTTTAACAGCCTTCACAGTGCCAAGAAACAGATTATTATATCTTCGGATAAGCCTCCGAAGGATATGGAAATCCTGGAAGAACGCTTCCGCTCCCGTTTCGAATGGGGGCTGATTGCTGATATCACCCTTCCGGATTATGAAACACGAATGGCCATCCTTCATAAAAAAGAAGAAATGGACGGCTATAATATCGATGAAAGCGTAATCAAATACATTGCAGACAACATCAAATCCAATATCCGTGAACTGGAAGGTGCTTTCAACAAGGTCATGGCTTTTGCCAAGCTGGAACAGAGAGAAGTTACACTGGAACTGGCGGAACAGGCACTCAAAGATATCATCTCTCCTGACAAAAAGAAAGTAATCACTCCGGAATATATCATTTCCGTTGTTGCAGAACACTTTAATGTATCTGCAGCAGACTTGTCCGGTAATAAGAGAAACAGTAAAATCGTCGTTCCCAGACAGATTGCCATGTATCTTTGCAGAGACCTGATCGACACCTCTCTCAAAACCATCGGAAAAAGTCTCGGTAACCGCGACCATACAACTGTCATGCACGGTATTGAAAAAATCGAAAAAGAAATCGAAAGCAATGATAATGTGAGAAATACTGTGGATATTTTAAAGAAGAAAATTAATCCACAATAGAATTCGTATTTTTCCACATTTGTGGTGTATAAATCACATCTTTTATGTGAATTGATGTGGATAATTTTTTCGCCGTTTTTGGCCGATGTGGATAGTCCACAAATTATTCACACCTGAAACCTTCACTTTTACACGAAGTTATCCCAAGGAAAATTGCCCGTATTTACTGGGGTTAAGTGAGTTTTTCACAAATTCACATCCCCTACGGCTATGACTGCGGATATCTTCTTAAATATATTATATGAAAAAAGCACTTTAACCAGGAAGGGAGTTATACACATTATGAAAATTATTTGTTCCAAAAACAGTTTGTTAAAAAGTGTTAATATTTCACTTAAAGCTGTTCCATCTAAGACGACCATGCCGATTCTGGAGTGTATTTTAATAGATGCAACAACCAATCAGATCAAATTCACTACAAATGATATGGAACTTGGAATCGAAACAGTTGTGGATGGTCATATTGAAGAAAGAGGAATGATCGCTCTTGATGCAAAAATATTTTATGAAATCATCAGAAGACTTCCTGATAATGATATCACCATCAAAACAGACGAAAAATATACAGCAACCATTACCTGTGAAAAGGCAAAATTCAATATTCCGGGAAAATCAGGAGAAGATTTTGCATATCTTCCAATCATAGAAAGAGAAGAAGCTCTCACTCTTTCTCAGTACACACTGAAAGAGATGATACGTCAGACGATTTTCTCCATTGCGGTAAACGAAAATAATCGTCTGATGACTGGAGAATTATTTGAAATTAAAGATAATTGTCTGAAGATTGTTTCTCTGGACGGTCATCGTATTTCTATCAGAAAAATGCCTCTGAAAAAAGATTATTCAGACCGTAAGATTGTCGTTCCAGGGAAGACACTGAGTGAAATCAGTAAGATTCTTTCCGGAGAAGTAGATGATCAGGTAAGTATTTTCTTTACCAAAAATCATATTTTATTTGAATTTGACCAGACAATGGTCGTATCCAGACTGATCGAAGGAGAATACTTCCGTATAGATCAGATGCTTTCCAGCGATTACGAAACAAAACTCACGATTAACAAAAAAGAATTTCTGGATTGTATCGATCGTGCAACTCTTCTTGTCAGAGAAGGAGATAAGAAACCGATCATTATCAATATTACAGATAACCGGATGGAACTGAAAATAGACTCTGCCATGGGCTCCATGAACGAAGAGATTGATATTGTAAAAGAAGGTAAGGATATTCTGATTGGATTTAATCCGAAATTCCTGATCGATGCACTGAAAGTCATCGACGATGAAACAATTACGATTTATCTGGTAAATCCGAAAGCACCGTGCTTTATCAGAGATGAAGAAGAAAATTATACGTATCTGATTCTTCCGGTCAATATCAACCAGAATCAGTCAAGATAAGGATTCAGACTGCATAAGGAAAAGAATTCAGAATAAATATCTGAAAACAGTGAATAGACATCCGGATAAAGAATTGTTGATCAGATTATGTAAACAGAAGGGATACCATTATGGAAATCAAAATAAGAGATGAATTTATCAAGCTGGGACAGGCACTGAAACTGGCCGGAGTAGTACAGGACGGAGTGCAGGCAAAGTATGTCATTCAGGACGGACTTGTAAAAGTAAACGGAGAAGTAGATGAGCGCCGTGGAAGAAAGGTTTATGAAGGCGACATTATTTCTTTTGAGGGAAATGAGATTAAAGTTGTCAGGTGATTTATGTACATCGAGTCCATTCAGTTAAAGAATTTCAGAAATTATGAAAACCTGGAATTAAATTTTGACAAGGCGACCAATATTTTTTACGGAAATAACGCACAGGGAAAGACCAATATTCTGGAAGCCATTTATCTGTGCGGGACAACCAAATCCCATAAAGGAAGCAAAGATAAAGAAATCATTCGTTTCGGAGAAGAAGAATCTCACATCCGGATGAATGTCAAAAAGGATGGAATGTCCTACAAAATAGACATGCATCTGAAAAAAAATAAAGCAAAAGGCGTAGCGATCAACGGGCTTCCCATCCGTAAGGCAAGAGAACTTTTTGGAATTGTAAATCTTGTATTTTTTTCACCGGAAGATCTGAATATTATCAAAAGCGGTCCGGGAGAACGCAGAAGATTTATGGATATGGAGCTTTGCCAGCTGGATCCGCTGTATCTGACGGATCTGGCAGGGTATAATCACATTGTCAATCAGCGGAATAAACTTCTGAAGGAACTTCATGTAAATTCCCGTCTTCTTGATACGCTGGATATCTGGGATATGCAGATGGTGCAGTATGGAATCCGGGTGATTCAGAAAAGGCAGGAATTTGTAGAAGAACTGAATCGTGTGATTCAGGAAATTCACAGAAATCTTACCGGTGGACTGGAACATCTGGAAGTCATTTATGAACCAAGTACCGAGCAGGAAAATTTTGAGGAGACTCTTTTTCGCAACCGAGACCGGGATATCCGGATGAAAATGACTTCTTCCGGCCCGCACAGAGATGATCTGTGCCTGATGGCAGATGGAATTGATATCCGGAAATATGGTTCGCAGGGGCAGCAGCGAACAGCCGCTCTTTCTTTGAAACTTTCGGAAATCTATCTGGTGAAGAATAAAATCAA
This sequence comes from Blautia sp. HCP3S3_G3, assembly GCF_052063365.1. Taxonomy (NCBI): domain Bacteria; kingdom Bacillati; phylum Bacillota; class Clostridia; order Lachnospirales; family Lachnospiraceae; genus Blautia; species Blautia sp. HCP3S3_G3. The sequence goes on from NZ_JBQHXR010000022.1 coordinate 18,239, forward strand.
GGATACACCGGTACTTCTTCTGGATGATGTTCTTTCGGAACTGGATTCCAGCAGGCAGACCTGTCTTCTGGACAGCATTCATGATATACAGACGATGGTCACCTGTACGGGTCTGGATGATTTTATCAGTCATCAGTTTCACATTAATAAAGTCTTTCAGGTGGTAAAAGGGGAAGTTTACCTGCCTGAAATATAAATTAAGAAACAGAGAAAGTGTTTTGACAAGCATAATAGCTTATGTTAAACTAGTTTTATCTATGGAAAGTTGGTGAATACATTGGACAAAGAAGAATTTCGAGTGAAGCTGGAAGAAATTAACCGTCTTGTCGAACAGAAGGATTATAAGGGTGCAATGAGCGTGGTTGACAGCATTGACTGGCGTCGTGTGAAGAATGTCCGCACTCTCTGTGTTGTGGGAGAAATCTATGCAGCCAACAAACGTTATGCAGACAGTAAAGAAATTTTTCTTCTGGCTTATCACAGATCCTCAATCGGCAAGAATATTTTGTACCGTTTAATTGAGGTATCCCTGAAAATGGGAGATATTAACGAGGCAATGGAATATTTTGAAGAATATATGGAGGTTGCGCCGAATGACAACATGAAATATATTCTGAAATATAAAATTTATAAGGCAAAAAATGCTTCTCTGGAAGAACAGATCAGAATTCTGGAAGAGTATAAGGAAAAAGAATTCACAGAGAAGTGGTCTTATGAGCTGGCAAATCTTTATTATCAGGCAGGAGATAAAAAGAAATGTCTTGATCTGTGCGATGAAATGGTGCTCTGGTTCAGTGAAGGCAAATATGTGATGAAAGCACTGGAACTGAAACTTCGTCTCGGTTCTCTTACAGGTGCTGAAAAAGAAAAATATGAGCAGCAGTTTAAGCCGAATCTTGCTTCTCCGGGAGATCTTCAGGCAATCCAGGAGAATGCTTCCAGGGAAGTAAAAGAGGAAACTGCAGATCCGGCAGCAGAAAATACAAAAGCGGCGCCTGTATCCGAAGAAGAAGGACCTGTGATCGAAAGCATCCGTATGGATGAAAAAGATATCAATAATGCTGAGAGTCTTCAGGAAAAAATTTCCAAAGGCATCCGTGATATTTTCAACGGAGGCAAGAAGAAAGAAAAAGAAGAAGAGGATTTTGAACAGGAAGAAAAAGAACCTGAAAATCCGGAGATTCCTGAGATTCAGGAAGAGATGGTCAGAGATATTTCTTCAAAGCTGGATTATGTAGATGTTCCGGATCTGGAACCGGAGGATGAAGAACAGAAGGCAGAAAGTCAGAACGAAGAGAAGTTGTTAAAACCTGTGGAAGAGGAACAGCCGGAAGCTGAACAGCAGGATCTTTCTCAGACAATCAAAATGCCGGAGCTGAAGATTCCAAGATCCATGAAGAACATGAAACTTCAGGATGAAAATGTGGATGCTGAAGAAATGCCGGTTGTGAAGCCTTCTGTAAGTGCAGATGATTTTAACTTTAATCTGGAAGATACGATTCTTGCAGCCGCTTCTGCACAGGGAATAGAAATTCCGGAAGAACCGGCAAAAGCGAAGAAAAAAACGGAAGCAGAAACGAAGAAAGCAGAAGTTTCTGAAGAAGTGGAAGAATTTACAGAAGAAATGCCTGAGGAAGAATTTGCAGAAGAAACTTCAGAGGAAGAATCCGAAGAATTCGCAGATGAAATTTCAGAAGAAGAATTCGAGGAAACTGCAGACGAAGCTCAGGAGGAAGATTTCGAGGAGTCCGCTGAGGAAGAGACAGAAGAATTTGAGGAAATGATGGAAGAGGACCCGGAGGAAGAAATTCCGGCGGTTCCGAAGAGAAAGAATATTCCGGTTTTGGAGGAGGAAGATTTCCTTTCCGAAGAAGATCTTCGTGAAGCAGAAGAGGAATTTCTGAATGGTCCGTCCAAAAAGATTACAAAAACTCCTGCAAAGTCGGAACGTCCGGAGGGAATGAACACAGAAATGTTCAATTTCCAGGAAGAAATCAAAAAGGTTCTTGGAAAGAATGAAGACATGTTCAGTGAAGAATTCGTGGATGAAGACTCGCAGGAACTGAAAAAAGCAATCAGTTCGGCAGCAGAATCCGAAGATTATGATGAACTGGAAGATTTGGAAGAAGAGGAAATTCCGGAAGAGGAGGAACTGACAGAGGAAGAAGAACTTGAACAGTTCATTGATTCTATCCAGCCGGAAAATAAGAGAAGTCCTTATGATCTCGTTCCAAGAAAGCCGGAGCTTACTGAAAATGAGAAGAAGCTCTTTACATATTTTGTAAGAGTTCCGGGGATGAAGGAACAGCTGATCGATACACTTTGCGATGTTCAGATGGCTGCAGCAGACAAGACATCCAGAACCGGAAATGTAATCGTAATGGGTGGAAGAGAAACCGGTAAGACCAGACTGATTTCCAGCCTCATTCCTGCAATCTGCAGTGAACTGCATCTGGAAGCTTCCAAGGTTGCCTATGTTTTTGCTGATCAGATCAATGGCAAGGATATTTCCAGAATCGTAAGCAAGCTTGCGGGCGGTTTCCTTGTAATTGAGAATGCGAACCAGCTTTCACCGAAAACAGCAGAACAGCTGAACAAGGCAATGGAATTCCGTACAGATGGTCTGACGGTGATTGTGGAAGATGAAAAGATCGGAATGCGTAAATTTATTGCAAGATATCCGAAACTTGCGAAGAAATTTACCTCCATGATCAACATTCCTGCATTTACCAATGATGAACTTGTTGCTTTTGCAAAAATTTATACAAAAGAAAACGGATATACCATTGATCAGATGGGAATGCTTGCACTGTATAAGCTTATCAGTTCCAATCAGAAAGAAGATGAGCCGATGAATGTAGGCGCTGTGAAGAATCTGATCGATGCAGCTATTGCAAAATCGCAGGGAGGTATCCGCAAATTCCAGCGCAATATTTCCAAAAAACGTACAGATCATGATGGATACATCGTGCTGTATGAAAAAGATTTCAGTTAAAAAAATAGAAGACAAAGGAAGTAAAAAATTATGACCAGACCTTATCTCGGAAATCCACAATATACCATTGAAGTCCTTCAAAAGTATGATTTCGTTTTCCAGAAACGGTTTGGTCAAAATTTTTTGATCGATACGCATGTTCTGGAGAAGATCATCCGTGCTTCCGGAATTACGAAAGATGATTTTGTACTGGAAATCGGACCGGGAATCGGAACGATGACGCAGTATCTTGCAGAAGCTGCAAGAGAAGTGACTGCTGTGGAAATTGATGATGCATTGATCCCGATTCTGAAGGATACTTTGAAAGACTGGAATAATGTGACAGTTATTCACGGAGATATTTTAAAAACAGATATCCGCCGGCTTGCAATGGAGAAAAATGAAGGAAAGCCAATCAAGGTTGTGGCAAACCTGCCATATTATATTACGACTCCAATCATCATGGGATTGTTTGAAAATCAGGTTCCGATTGATTCGATTACAATCATGGTGCAGAAGGAAGTTGCGGAAAGAATGCAGGTTGGTCCCGGTACCAAGGATTATGGTGCACTTTCCCTGGCTGTGCAGTATTATGCAAAACCGGAAATTGTTGCCAATGTTCCGCCAAACTGTTTCATGCCGAGGCCAAAGGTTGGAAGTGCCGTGATCCGGCTTACCAGACACGAAAATCCTCCTGTAGATGTAAAAGATGAAAAGCTGATGTTCCGCCTGATCCGTGCTTCGTTTAACCAGAGGAGAAAGACTCTTGCCAATGGTCTGAAAAATTCTCAGGAACTGAATTATTCGAAGGAGCAGATTGAAAGTGTGATTGAGAAATGCGGACTTCCGCTGAATATCAGAGGAGAGGCCCTGACTCTGGAACAGTTTGCAGGATTGGCGAATGAATTTTCTAAAATTATCTGACTTTAAAAAACAGAATTGTTTAATGAATTCAAAAAAATGTCTGATTTCAACGAAATTTTCGGAATCAGACATTTTTTTTAATGAATAAATTATGAATAATTATTAAAACGAAAAAAGCATCCGGTGGCTAGACGGATGCTTTTTTGTGTAACTTTATTATTTAAAAGGAAGGAGAGTTGACTGCATTTCTGCAATCAACATATGAAAAAGAAAATTATAAAAATAATGTTGGCTGTATTATTTTTATGGTTTAAGTATATGATTAAAATATGATAGAATCGTGTTTAAATTTTGAAAAAAATATGAACGTATATCAAAGTATTTATGAATAAGCAAGTGTGAAAGCGTGCTTCACAGGAAGTTATAAGCAGACGCAAGAACAGGTTTCACAGAAATTTTACATGATTAGAAATTTCCTGTGTTATAATGAGAGCCTGTTGAGTATAACGGGTTTGAAAGAAACGGAAATGTATGGTTAGTTATTTAAGACCGGTTATACCGACAGAATGTTCTGAAAATATTAAAAAAAAGGAGGAAATTAAACATGAAAGTAAATAAATTAAGTGCAGTGATTTTGGCAGGGGTTCTGGCATGCAGCACACCATCTGCCGTATTTGCGCAGGAAAGTTCTGCTGAAGAAATATTAATGGACGCCGCAATGGATTCTCTTTTGTCTGATCCGGACAAAGTGGCAGATATTATTATCTTTGCAAAGAATATGATCGATCAGCAGGAGCTTTCAGACGAAGAAATGAAAAATATCATTGACCAGGCTGCTGATCAGTTTGATGTGAGTATTTCTGATTCCGATAAAGATACCATTTTGAAACTGGTAAAGAAATTCAAAGATATGGATATTGACGAGGAGCAGCTGAGAGAAGATATCAAATCCATATATGAGAAACTGGACAGCCTTGGAGTTGGAAAAGAAGAGGTAAAAGGCTTTTTGGGGAAATTGATTGATTTTGCAAAAAATATACTGGATTAAAGCATGCAAAATGCACAACTACATCAGTTTAAAGTGATAAAAGGAATGTGGTATTTTTATAAAAAAACCATAAAATACTAAGAAAAATTGTGCAAATAATATAATTATTAACTGATTGTTCATAAAATGTTCATAATTAATTGTTATGATAAGGATAGTTCGAAAGAACGACAAAAAAGACGTTGTAATGGCATTCATTACACATAAATTTTTTCATAATAATTGCCCCGGTAAACCACTACCGGGGCACTCCTCGTTTTAGGGGGATTTTTCATTCCATTATCGTATCGGTTATGGTATACTATACAGAAACAGGACGGTGCGGAACCATTGTACCGGAAAGATATTTTTCAGAAAAGGAGCAGTCACAATGTCGGAAACAATGAAAGATTATGAGGCTGAACTGGAAGCCTCTTTTAAAAAAATTGAAGAAGGGGACATTCTCACAGGAACCGTAATCAGTGTGGATGAAAAAGAAGTAGTACTGGATCTCAAATACTATGCGGAAGGAATCATTCCTGCAGAAGACTACAGCAGAGAACCGGGATTTAACATAAAAGAAGAAGTACATGTGGGAGATGAAATCTCTGCGACAGTCGTAAAGACCGATGACGGACATGGAAATATTTTACTTTCCCGCGTAGAGGCCAATGATGTTCTTGCCTGGGATAAACTGAAAGAACTGAAGGAATCAGGAGAGATTCTGGATGTAGTGGTTAAGGGAATTGTCAATGGCGGAGTGATCGCCTATGTGGAAGATGTAAGAGGATTTGTACCGGCATCCAAACTGTCACTCAATTACGTGGAGGATACGGAAGAGTATCTCAATAAACGGATTCAGGTACGTGTATTTGATGTAGATAAAGAGAAAAACAGACTGATCCTGTCTGCAAGAGAAATTCTGAGAGAAAAGGCAGAAGAAGAGCGTAAGAATAAAATATCCAATGTACAGGTTGGTCTGGTAACAGAAGGTACTGTAGAGAGCCTGCAGCCTTATGGAGCTTTTGTAAATCTTGGAAACGGATTGTCCGGACTTGTTCATATTTCACAGATTTGTGAGAAGAGAATAAAGAAACCATCAGAAGCAATCGCGGTAGGAGATAAGGTAAAAGTAAAAGTCATTGCAGTCAAAGACGGCAAACTGAGTCTCAGTATCAAAGAAGCATCTGACATGATGGCAAAAGAAATCGAAGAAGAAGTGTATGAAGTTCCGGATTCCGGTGAAGAAGCAACTACTTCTCTTGGATCACTTTTTGCAAATATCAAACTGAATTCATAGAAGGATGAAAAAAGAATGAGAAATCAGGAGAAAATTTTTGTAATCGGGCACAAAAACCCGGATACAGATTCCATCTGTTCGGCGATCGCATATGCAGATATTAAGAACCGTACAACTCAGGATAAAAAATACATTCCAAAAAGAGCAGGCCAGATCAACGAGGAAACAGAGTATGTACTGAATCGTTTTGGAGTGCAGCCGCCGGGGTATCTGAGCAATATCGGAACCCAGGTAAAAGATATGGATATCCGAATAAGCCCGGATGCAGACAAAAGTATCTCACTGAAAAATGCATGGGATCTGATGCAGGAAAACAGCATTGTTACACTGCCGATCAGGGACAAAAACGGATCACTTGAGGGAATCATTACGATTGGTGACATTGCCCAGACTTACATGGATACAACGGACAGTTATCTGCTGTCCAGAGCCAGAACCCAGTATAAGAGAATTGCAGAGACCATTGGGGGAACCGTGGCAGAGGGAAATGAACACGGATATTTTATCAAGGGTAAGGTTCTTGTGGGAACGGCAAATCCTGATATGATGAAAGATTATATCGAAGAGAATGATATGATTATCATGGGGGACAGAGAAGAAGATCACCTGCAGGCAATCAAACAGAATGCCAGCTGCATCATTGTCGGAATGGGAATCCAGGTTTCCGAGAAAGTGCTGAAGCTTGCCCATGAAAAAGATATTGTGATTATTACGTCTCCCTATGATACCTTTACTATTGCGAGACTGATCAATCAGAGTATTCCTGTAAAATATATCATGCAGACAGATAACCTGATTACATTCAGTACCGAGGATTATACAGATGATATCCAGGATGTGATGATCAAACACCGTCATCGCGCATTTCCGGTCATCAACAAGAGAGGAAAGTGTGTCGGTACGATTTCACGCCGTAATTTTCTGGATATGAAGAAAAAGAAAGTGGTGCTTGTAGACCATAATGAACAGGGACAGGCTGTCGATAATATCGAGAAAGCGGAAATTCTTGAAATTATCGATCATCATAAACTGGGATCCCTGGAAACGATGCAGCCGATTTCTTTCCGTAACCAGCCTGTGGGCTGTACAGGAACCATTATGTACCAGATGTATGGAGAACAGAGACTGGATATTCCGCCGAAAATAGCAGGACTTCTCTGTGCAGCAATTATTTCAGACACTCTGATGTTCCGTTCACCGACCTGTACTCTCCAGGATAAAATGGCTGCAGGTGCACTGGCGCTGATCGCAGATATTGATATTGAAAAGTTTGCAAAAGAAATGTTCAAGGCCGGAAGCAGTCTGGAGGACAAAGCACCTGAAGAAATTTTCTATCAGGATTACAAGAAGTTTATTGCAGAGGATGATATCAGTTTCGGTGTCGGTCAGATCAGTTCCATGGATGAAGAGGAACTGAAGAGAATCAAAGAAAAACTGGTTCCGTTCATGGTAAGTGAATGCGGACGCCATGGAATATCAAGAGTTTATTTTATGCTGACAAATATTATGGGCCGTTCAACAGAACTTCTTTATTACGGAGAAGGCAGCGAGGAAATGGCAAGACTGGCGTTCCAGATGGAACCGGAGGATGGCGTATTCCATCTGGAGGGAATTGTTTCACGAAAGAAACAGCTGATTCCGGCATTGATGGAAGCTGCACAGTTTAGTGGTGCGGATTATGCATAATTCTTTTCAGGAGTGAAAAAATGGCAAAACAGACATGGAAACCCGGAAATATGCTTTATCCGCTTCCGGCGGTGATGGTCAGTGTGACTGACGGAAAAGGCAAAGATAATATTATTACGATCGCATGGGTGGGAACGGTATGTACCAATCCGCCCATGGTTTCGATTTCTGTTCGCCCGGAGAGATATTCTTATCAGATGATTCGGGAAACAGGAGAATTTGTGATCAATCTTACTACAGAAAAACTGGCATTTGCGACAGATTACTGCGGAGTTCGTTCAGGAAGAGATACGGATAAATTTAAAGAAACCGGACTGACAAAAGAGAAGGCTGAATTTGTGCAGGCTCCCATGATCAGGGAATCTCCGGTTTCTATTGAGTGCCGTGTGAGAGAAGTAAAAGAACTGGGGTCACATCATATGTTCCTTGCAGATGTACTGGCTGTTCATGCAGATGAAGCTTATATGGATGAAAATCATAAATTTGATCTGAAGCTTTCCAGACCGCTTGTTTATTCTCATGGGGAATATTCCGGCATAGGAAAACCTCTGGGGACTTTTGGATACAGTGTAAGGAAAAAAACAAAAAAATCGAAAAAAACAGGCAGGTCCGGCAGGCAGAATTAGGCAAAACTGTTTGGGATTGCAGGATTTAGCAACTTGTGTTAGAATGATAAGGCAAAAAGATGTACATATTAGTTTTATAAAGAATATCACGTACTGAAATACAAGGCATGGAGGATTAAGATGAATAAAAATAATATCACACTGATCGGAATGCCGGGTGTAGGAAAAAGTACATTGGGGGTTGTTCTTGCGAAGGTTCTTGGATACCAGTTTCTGGATGCGGATCTTCTGATACAGAAAGAAGAAAAAAGACGTCTGTGGCAGATTATCGAGCAGGAAGGTGTCGAAGGATTTAAGGCAATAGAGAACCGCGTAAATGCATCCATTGAGACTGAGAGTACAGTCATAGCTACCGGTGGAAGTGTTGTTTACTGCGAAGAGGCAATGGAACATCTGAAATCCATAGGAAAAGTGGTTTATCTGGAGCTTTCGCTCCAGGCTTTATCAAAACGTCTCGGGAATCTGAAGGGAAGAGGTGTTTTGCTGAAAGAAGGACAGACACTTCAGGATTTATACGAAGAAAGAGTTCCATTGTATGAGAAATATGCGGATATTGTGGTAAGTGAAGAAGGGAAAGATCTGGAAGCAAGTCTGCAGTCACTTTTAGACAGAATTCAGGGGAAAATAACTGATTAAAAACGAAAGAAGCAGGAACGTTATTTATAAATCATTAATTTTTTGTTTACAAATGGGAAATATGTGCTATAATATAAAACCGATATTTGGCGGAAAGCCATTTGATGAAAAATGTAATTGATTTTCCTGGCGTTCGCTTCGTCTTGCGGAGTGAAAATAATTATAGAGGTGTTTTATGGAACAGTATGTAATCAGAGGAGGACATCCGCTGGTAGGTGAAGTAGAAATTGGCGGTGCCAAGAATGCGGCACTTGCAATTCTTGCAGCTGCTATTATGACGGATGAAACAATCCTTATTGAAAATCTGCCCGACGTAAGAGACACAAATGTTTTACTGGAAGCAATTGCCGGAATTGGCGCTCAGGTGAACCGTATTGACAGGTCAACCGTTAAGATCAATGGCTCTACCATTGGCAATGTGAGCGTGGATTATGAATATATCAAGAAGATTCGGGCATCCTATTATCTTTTGGGAGCGCTGCTTGGCAAGTATAAGCATGCGGAAGTTCCGCTTCCAGGAGGCTGTAATATCGGCAGCCGCCCGATCGACCAGCATCTGAAGGGCTTTCGTGCTCTTGGTGCCAAGGTAGATATTATTCACGGAGCTATTGTGGCACAGGCTGAGAACCTTCATGGAAGTCATATTTTCCTGGATATGGTTTCTGTTGGAGCTACGATCAATATTATGATGGCTGCATCCTTGGCTCCGGGAAGGACTATTATTGAGAATGCAGCAAGAGAGCCGCATGTTGTTGATGTGGCCAACTTCCTGAACAGTATGGGTGCCAATATCAAAGGTGCCGGTACCGATGTGATTCGTATCAAAGGTGTGGAAAAACTTCACCGTACAGAATATTCTATTATTCCGGATCAGATCGAAGCAGGTACGTTTATGTTTGCGGCAGCTGCTACTGGCGGTGATGTTACTGTAAAAAACGTAATTCCCAAACATCTGGAAGCTACTACAGCCAAGCTGGAAGAAATTGGATGCGAGGTGGAAGAATTTGATGATGCGGTGCGTGTGCGCGCAGCAGGCAGACTTCGCCGTACTCATGTAAAGACGCTTCCTTATCCGGGATATCCTACAGATATGCAGCCGCAGATTGCAGTTACACTGGCTTTGGCAGAAGGAACCAGTATCGTTACAGAAAGTATTTTTGAAAACCGGTTCAAATATGCGGATGAGCTTTCCCGTATGGGTGCCAATATCAAGGTAGAGGGTAATTCTGCAATTATTGACGGAGTGAAGAAGCTTACCGGAGCGAGAGTAAGCGCACCGGATCTTCGTGCAGGTGCAGCGCTGGTAATTGCCGGACTTGCAGCAGAAGGAATTACGATTGTAGATGATATTGTTTATATCCAGAGAGGATACGAGAACTTTGAAGAGAAATTAAGAAGCCTTGGTGCGGAAATCGAAAAGGTTTCCAGTGAAAAGGAAATTCAGAAATTTCGCCTGAAGGTAGTGAATAACTGACGGAAACGTTTGTTGTCCGGTACTTTTTATAAATAATGCTTGACATCAGATAAAAATAAGTATATTGTATGTCTTGCAACAATTTCATAGAAAAATAGCCTTTTATTCAGAGTGGTGGAGATACAAAGGATCTGTGAAGCCACGGCAACCCCTGATGAATCATGGAAGGTGCCAACCTGAGCGAGTGATCGAACAATAAGAGGATTGTGATAGAAACCAGAACAGTCCGATTATTCGGGCTGTTTTTTTGACGAAAGAAAGGGAGAAAAAATGGAAAAAATTTTATTTACCTCTGAATCTGTAACAGAAGGTCATCCTGACAAAATGTGTGACGCTATTTCTGATGCCATCCTTGATGCACTGATGGAGCAGGATCCAATGAGCCGTGTTGCCTGTGAGACAGCAACAACGACCGGTCTTGTACTGGTTATGGGAGAAATTACTACCAATGCTTATGTAGACATTCAAAAAATTGTAAGAGATACTGTTCGTGAAATCGGTTATACACGTGGAAAATACGGATTTGATGCAGATACCTGCGGTGTGATCACAGCAATTGACGAGCAGTCTGCAGATATTGCAATGGGCGTTGACAAAGCTCTGGAAGCAAAGATGGGAGAGGATGAAATCGATGCCATCGGTGCCGGAGACCAGGGTATGATGTTTGGATATGCTTCCAACGAAACAGAAGAATATATGCCATATGCCATCAATATGGCACACAAACTGGCACGTCAGCTGACAAAAGTGCGCAAAGATGGTACTCTCAGCTATTTAAGACCGGATGGAAAAACACAGGTAACGGTTGAGTACGATGAAAATGGAAAGCCGATCCGTATTGATGCAGTTGTATGCTCCACACAGCATGATCCGGATGTTACACAGGAACAGATTCATGCAGATATCAGAAAATATGTATTTGATGAAATCATTCCTGCAGATATGGTTGATGAAGATACCAAATATTTCATTAATCCGACCGGACGTTTTGTAATCGGAGGACCTCATGGAGACAGCGGTCTTACCGGACGCAAGATTATCGTAGATACCTACGGCGGAGCAGGACGTCATGGCGGTGGAGCATTCTCTGGCAAAGACTGTACCAAAGTAGACCGTTCCGCAGCATATGCAGCACGTTATGTTGCAAAAAATATGGTAGCAGCAGGCCTTGCTGACAAATGTGAAATTCAGCTTTCCTATGCAATCGGTGTTGCACACCCGACTTCTATTAATGTAAATACGTTCGGAACAGGAAAACTTTCCGATACAAAACTGGTAGAAATCATCAGAGAAAACTTTGATCTCCGCCCGGCAGGAATCATTAAAATGCTGGATCTGAGAAGACCTATTTACAAACAGACTGCCGCATACGGACATTTTGGCCGTACAGATGTGGATCTTCCATGGGAAAAACTGGACAAAGTGGATAGTCTTAAAAAATATTTATAAAGAATGTGGATAACTTCAGAAAATCTCCTGCGGCTGCGGGAGATTTTCTTTATAGCAAAAAAGTGCTTCGTATTTTCCTATGCTATAAAGAAGCCCGCCGGGCAGGATTATTTTATAGAAAATTTAGAGATTGAGAATGACGGTTATGATATAATGGACATAATGAAAATAAACATGACTGGAGATACATATGAAATTAAAAACAAGAATCATTGTGGGATTTGCCATGATTATTATGGTGCCGCTGCTGCTTTTTTCTGCTACACTTTATGGTTTTGCGCGGACACAGGCAGGTAAGGAGAACAGTCAGGCACTGGTATCCCAGAGTACCGGAGAAAATACGGTTTATGATATTGCTATTTCTGAGTCCGTCGATAGTCAGGCGCGGATCCATCTTATGATGAAGGATGTGCTTATGACTGCGTTTGTAATTCTGATTTCTACTGCTCTGGCAATTGGTTTATGGATTTACAGAAGCATTGCCACACCTCTTGTAAAATTAAAAAAAGCCACACAGAATATCAAAGAAGGAAATCTGGATTTTGTTCTTGAAGTAGATGGGACTGATGAGTTTTCTGAGCTTTGCCAGGATTTTGAGGAAATGCGTCGGCGTCTGAAGGAATCAACAGAAGAAAAAATCCTGATGGATAAAGAAAATAAGGAGTTGATCAGTAATATTTCCCATGATCTGAAGACACCGATCACTGCAGTAAAAGGATATGTGGAGGGGATCATAGACGGTGTGGCTGATACACCGGAAAAGATGGACCGGTATGTAAGAACAATCTATAATAAAACGAACGAAATGGATCATCTGATCAATGAACTGACATTTTATTCAAAAATCGATACGAATCGAATTCCTTATACCTTCAGTAAACTGAACGTGAATGACTATTTCAGTGACTGTGCAGAAGAATTGGCAATCGAAATGGAGACCAGAGGAATTGAGCTTCTGTATGCAAATTACGTAGAAAAGGATGTCCTTGTAATTGCCGACGGGGAACAGATCCGCCGTGTGATCCATAATATTATCAGTAACGCTGTAAAATATATGGACAAGACCAAAGGTGTGATACAGATCCGCGTAAAGGACGTAGGCGATTTTATTCAGGTAGAGATTGAAGATAACGGAAAAGGAATTGCAACGAAAGATCTTCCGTACATTTTTGATCGTTTTTACAGGACGGATGTCTCCAGAAATTCTTCCAAGGGCGGAAGCGGAATCGGACTTTCCATTGTAAGAAAAATCATGGAAGATCACGGAGGAAAAGTCTGGGCGACCAGCAGGCAGGGAATCGGCACAATTATGTATTTTGTACTTAGAAAATACCAGGAGGTACCTATCAGATGAGTAAGATACTGATTATAGAAGATGAAGAAGCCATTGCAGATCTTGAAAGGGATTATCTGGAACTTTCCGGATTTGAAGTGGAGATATCCAACAGAGGAGATGAGGGACTGGTGCGCGCCCTCAAAGAAGAATTTGATCTGATTATTCTGGATCTGATGCTTCCGGAAGTAGATGGTTTTGATATCTGCCGTCAGGTGCGTGAAGAAAAAAATATCCCCATCATTATGGTTTCTGCCAAAAAAGACGACATAGACAAGATCCGCGGACTGGGACTTGGAGCTGATGACTATATGACCAAACCATTCAGCCCGAGTGAGCTTGTAGCCCGTGTCAAAGCACATATGGAGAGATATAACCGCCTTGTGGGTGCTAATGTCGTAAAAAATGATATCGTAGAAATCCGTGGAATCAAAATCGACAAAACAGCAAGGCGTGTCTGGATCAACGGTGAAGAAAAGACTTTTACCACAAAGGAGTTTGACCTTCTGACATTTCTTGCCGAAAATCCCAACAGAGTATTTACGAAAGAAGAACTGTTCCGTCAGATCTGGGATATGGAGTCTGTGGGCGATATTGCAACAGTAACTGTTCATATCAAAAAAATCCGTGAGAAAATTGAATTTAATACAGCTAAACCGCAATACATTGAAACCATCTGGGGAGTTGGCTACCGGTTTAAGGTATGATGGAATGATAGAAATTTCCTGAAATCAGGAGTTGCTGTCCGGATCAATTCAGGACGGCAGGTATTTTTTCTCGTTTGAATATTTGGAAATTTGAAAGGAAAGCATGGAAAGATTATATAAAGAATTAGAAAAATACAGCAGGAATGGGGATTATCCATTTCATATGCCAGGGCATAAGAGAAATCCGCTGACAGTAGACGCGGATTTCCCTTTTGAAAGGGATATTACGGAGATTGATGGATTCGATAATCTTCATCATCCGCAGGGAATTATTCTTGATGCTCAGAAGGAGGCAGCGCAGTTGTATGGTTCCAGAGAATGCTTTTTCAGTGTGAACGGAAGTACAGCTGCATTACTTTCCGCTGTCTCAGCCAGTGTAAAAAGAGGCGGACAGATCCTTATGGCGCGTAATTGTCATAAGGCCGTATATCATGCGGTATATTTGAGAGATTTAAAACCAACGTATATTTATCCTCATATCGTAGATGAGTTTGGAATCAATGGAGGAATCACGCCATCCCGTGTGAAAAGGGCGCTGGAGGAAAATCCGGATATTGAAGTTGTTCTGGTCACATCTCCTACTTATGACGGGGTTGTTTCTGATATTGCAGGTATTGCGAGAGTGACAGCGGAACATAATATCCCTCTGATCGTGGATGAGGCTCATGGAGCTCATTTCCGGTTTTCTGATTATTTTCCCGGATCAGCCGTGGATCTTGGAGCCGATCTTGTCGTTCAGAGCTTTCACAAAACACTTCCATCTATGACACAGACAGCAGTATTACATCGGTGCAGCGACCGGGTATCCGGAGAAAGTCTGCAGAGATTTATGGGAATTTATCAGAGCAGCAGTCCTTCCTACATCCTGATGGCAAGCATGGATGCATGTATGGATAAAATGAAAAGGGATGGCAGAGAAATGTTCCAGGAATTTACAAAGAATCTTGGTGAAATTCGTGAGAGACTGGAGAAATGCAGCTGTATCAGGCTGGCTGCTTCTGATATGATCGGACATGCAGGGATTTTTGATTATGACAGATCCAAGCTTTTGTTTTTTACAGACAGGAGTTCTCTGAATGGAAGAATGCTGCATGAGATTTTGAACAGTGAATTTCATCTGCAGATGGAAATGGATTCTCTGAATTATGTTACTGCCATTGCATCTGTGGGAGATACAGGAGAAGGGCTGATGCGTTTGTGCGAGGCAATTGAAGAAATTGACCGTCGCGAATCGTTGAAAATAAGAGAAGAAAAGAAGAAAGATATTCCTGAGAAATTTTCTCCTTATATTCCCATGAAACAGATCTCAGGAATCGCTGATGCAATGGAAGCTCCGATGAAAAGATGCCCGCTGGAAGAAAGTATTGGCAGAGTATCCGCGGAATTTGTATATCTTTATCCCCCTGGAATTCCGATTCTGGTTCCGGGAGAACAGATTACTGGACAATTTGTCAGAAATATGAGATTATACATGGATCAGGGTCTTGATTTACAGGGACTCAGTGATTATACTAATAAAACCATTTGTATTGTTGGAGAGTAACTGTGGGAAAAATTTTTTACATTATGGGAAAGAGTGCAGCCGGCAAAGATAAGATTTATTCCCGGCTTATAGGGAATCAGGAACTTTCCCTTAAGAAACTGATCTTGTATACAACCCGGCCGATCAGGGACGGGGAAAAAAACGGAAGAGAGTATTTTTTTACAGATGACAGGAAACTGGCGGAACTGGAGAGTCAGGGACTTGTTATTGAAAAAAGAGAATATCATACCGTACATGGGCTTTGGACTTATTTTACAGCAGATGACGGCCAGGCAGATCTGGAAAAATCCGATTATCTGGGAATAGGGACACTGGAGTCCTTTGTAAAAATGAGAGAATACTATGGCGAGGAAGCGGTAATTCCTGTTTATATTCAGGTAGAGACAGGGGAACGTCTGACCCGGGCACTTGCCAGAGAAAAAACACAGGATCATCCGAAATATGCGGAAATGTGCAGACGATTTCTGGCGGATGAAGAGGATTTTTCCGAAGAAAATATTTACAGGGCAGGAATCCGGAAAAGGTTTGAAAATGAGAATCTGGATATTTGTGTCGAAGAAATAGTAAAATATATAAAATCTGTACAATAAGAAAAATATTTATGATATAATACAAATACGAATATAAGTGAGGTGATTCTTAATGATTGGTTTTAACAATATTATTGGACATGAAGAGATTATCAGGCATCTGAAGAATGCCATGCAGACAGGGAAAGTGTCTCATTCTTATATATTTACAGGAGGAGCTGGTTCCGGTAAGAAACTTCTGGCAACAACCTTTGCAATGACACTTCAGTGTGAAGCGGGAGGTACAGAGCCCTGTCAGAAGTGTGAATCATGTAAAAAGGCAATTGGAAAGAATCATCCCGATATTATTATGGTAAATCATGAGAAGCCCGGAACCATTACCATTGATGAGATTCGTGAACAGGTGATACATGATGTGGCAGTCAAGCCTTATTACAGTCCTCATAAGATCTATATTATTCCGGATGCGGATCTGATGACGCCGCAGGCTCAGAATGCACTTCTCAAGACAATCGAAGAACCTCCGGAATATGCAGTGATCATGCTTCTGACGCAGAACGTGGATGCATTGCTTCCGACTATTCAGTCCCGATGCGTGCGTCTGGATCTGAAAGTGGTAGATGACAGTCTTGTGAAGAAATACCTGATGGAACATCTTCATGTTCCGGATTATCAGGCGGAAATAGATGCTTCTTTTGCACAGGGAAGTATAGGAAGGGCAAGAGAAGCTGCTACATCAGAAGAATTTTCCAATATGACCCAGAATGCTCTTAAACTTCTGAAATACGCCAACAAGATGGAAGTATATGAACTTGCAGATGAGATTAAGAAGCTTTCTGAAGAAAAACATAACATCAATGACTATCTGGATATTTTCCAGTTCTGGTTCCGTGATGTATTGATGTTTAAGGCAACCAGAGAAATCGATAATCTGGTATTTAAGCAGGAAATTAATTTTATCAAGGAACAGGCCAGCCAGCGTTCTTATGAGAATCTGGAAAAGATTCTGGATGCCATTGCCAAGACGAAAGTCCGACTGCGGGCGAATGTCAATTTTGAGCTTGCATTGGAGCTTCTGTTCCTGACAATCAGGGAGAAATAACATGACAAAAGTAGTAGGCATAAGATTTCGAAATGTAGGAAAGATTTATTATTTTAATCCGAAGGGATATAACATGAAACCGGGTGACCATGTGATCGTGGAGACTGCCCGTGGTGTGGAATACGGAAGAGTTGTTCTTGGAACGAAGGAAATTCCGGATGAGGAAGTTGTACATCCGCTTAAGGAAGTTCTTCGTGTAGCAACCAGAGAGGACGATGAAAGAGAAGCCAATAACCGTAAGAAAGAAAAAGAAGCATTCAAAATCTGTCAGAAGAAAATCCGGGAACATGGTCTGGAAATGAAACTGATCGATGCGGAATATACCTTTGATAACAATAAAGTATTGTTTTATTTTACAGCAGACGGACGAATTGATTTTCGTCAGCTGGTAAAGGATCTTGCATCTATCTTTAAGACGAGGATTGAACTTCGCCAGATCGGAGTCCGTGATGAGACGAAGATTCTTGGAGGAATTGGCATCTGCGGCAGATGTCTCTGCTGCCATACGTATTTATCAGAATTTGCACCGGTATCCATCAAAATGGCCAAAGAACAGAATCTGTCACTGAATCAGACGAAAATTTCCGGTGTATGCGGAAGACTGATGTGCTGTCTGAAAAATGAACAGGAAACTTATGAGGAACTGAACAAGAAACTTCCGGGACTTGGTGATGCTGTCACACTTCCTGACGGACTTCAGGGAAATGTGCAGAGTGTGAATGTTCTTCGTCAGAGAGTCAAAGTAATCGTGGAGGTCAATGACGAAAAGGAAATTCAGGAATATCCGGTAAGCGAACTGAAATTCCGTCCGCGTAAGAAAAAAATAAAAGTTTCCGAACAGGAAATGAAGGAACTGAAGAATCTGGAAGATAAGGGAGGAGACTCCAAACTAAATGAGAAATGATTTGGTAAAACAGGGTGAGCGTGTAGATGATCTGCAGAATGGTTATTTTGTCATACAGGATCCGAAGAAATTCTGTTTTGGAATGGATGCTGTATTGCTTTCCGGTTTTGCCAGGGTAAAAAAGGGTGAGACGGTACTGGACATGGGAACCGGTACCGGCATTATACCCATCCTGCTCCGTGCCAGAACAGAAGGTGATCATTTTACAGGTCTGGAAATCCAGGAAGAATGTGCCCGGATGGCAGAACGAAGTGTTGCGTATAATGGACTGGACTCAGAGATAGGGATTGTGCAGGGAGATATCAAGGAGGCTGCTGAAATTTTTGGAGCAGCTTCTTTTCATGTAGTTACCTGTAACCCGCCCTACATGATCGGAGCCCATGGACTGCGTAATCCTGATATGCCAAAAGCAATTGCACGCCATGAAGTTTTGTGTACGCTGGAAGATGTGGTGAGTCAGGCGGCAAAAGTTTTGAAAGACAGAGGGCGGTTTTATATGGTCCACAGACCGTTCCGGCTTACGGAAATCATGAATGTTCTGACAAAATACAAGCTGGAGCCAAAAAGAATGCAGCTTGTATATCCCTACATAGACAGAGAGCCGAACATGGTACTGATCGAAGCCCTGAAAGGCGGAAATTCAAGAATTACCGTGGAACGGCCGCTGATCGTCTACGAGAAGCCGGGAGAATATACAAAATCGATTCTGGATATTTACGGAATGGTATGATAATGGTTGGTTATTATAAAATTCTGGGCAGCAGAAGGAGAGAGAAATGAGCGGAAAATTATATTTGTGTGCAACACCCATAGGAAATCTGGAAGATATCACGCTGCGTGTGCTTAGGACGCTGAAAGAAGTGGATCTTATCGCAGCAGAAGATACCCGCAACAGTATAAAACTTCTGAATCATTTTGATATTAAGACGCCTATGACAAGTTATCATGAGTATAATAAAATTGACAAGGCATATGTTCTTATAGAAAAAATGCAGCAGGGACAGAATATCGCACTGATCACCGACGCCGGAACACCTGGAATTTCAGATCCGGGAGAAGAACTGGCAGCCATGTGTGTGGAGGCCGGAATTGAAGTGACTTCTCTTCCGGGCCCCTCTGCATGTATAACAGCATTGACGCTGTCAGGGCTTCCGACCAGACGTTTTACTTTTGAGGCTTTTCTTCCGGCAGATAAAAAAGAACGAAAAGAGATTCTGGAGGAGCTTGCCGGAGAAACAAGAACAATTATTCTTTATGAGGCACCTCACAGACTGGTCCGTACACTGGAGGAATTAAGAGGGACTCTTGGAAACAGAAGGATGACTTTGTGCCGGGAGCTGACAAAAAAACATGAAACTGCGTTCCGTACGACCATCGAAGATCTGTTGATTTATTATGAAAAAGAAAAGCCGCTTGGCGAATGTGTGCTTGTGATTGAAGGACGCAGCCGCAGTGAAATAGAACAGGAGGCAAGACAGTCCTGGGAGGAAATCTCCATAGAAGAACATATGGAAATTTACGAGAAGCAGGGAATCCAGCGAAAAGAAGCCATGAAACTTGTGGCGAAGGATCGTGGTGTAACGAAGAGAGAAATCTATCAGTATATGATACAGAAAAATTGAATAACAAAATGAATTTCCAGAAGTACTTTCCGTATGGGGAGTACTTTTTTATATTAAGGGAAATGTAGAAAATATAAGGAATTCCTACTTTTTTAATGGAAAACACAGGGTTTTTGTGTTATAATAAATTAGTATAAGTGTGTCCGTGTATGGCGTACTTATACGCAATCATAGTGCTTTACATTTGCGGAAACTGTTTTGTGAAAAGAGAAAAAGAGAAACAGTGAAGCAGTGTTCAATATATGGAAAATAACAGGAGGAATCAAATGGGCGTAGAAAATACAGAGTACGGCGCCGATCAGATCCAGATTCTGGAGGGACTGGAAGCCGTGCGCAAAAGACCGGGAATGTATATTGGAAGCACATCCAGCCGCGGACTTCATCATCTTGTGTATGAAATCGTAGACAATGCAGTAGATGAAGCATTGGCTGGATTTTGTACGGAAATCCAGGTGATCATTAATCCTGATAATTCTATAACAGTTATTGATAATGGACGGGGAATCCCTGTAGGAATCAATCATAAAGCAGGTCTGCCGGCTGTAGAAGTTGTATTTACCATCCTTCATGCAGGCGGCAAATTTGGCGGTGGAGGTTATAAAGTCTCCGGAGGACTTCACGGAGTTGGAGCATCTGTTGTAAATGCTCTTTCTGAATGGCTGGAAGTTATAATCTATAAAGAAGGCAAGGTATATAAACAGAGATATGAGAGGGGACATACCATGTATCCGCTGGAAGTCTGCGGAACCTGTGAACAGGATAAGTCAGGAACCACTGTTATGTTCCTTCCGGACAAAGAAATATTTGAGGATACCATATATGATTATGATATTCTGAAACAGCGTCTCCGGGAGATGGCATTTCTCACCAGAGGTCTGAAGATCAGTCTCAAGGATACCCGTGAGGGAATGGAAAGAGAGAAGATTTTCCATTATGAAGGCGGTATCAGGGAATTTGTTACTTACCTGAATAAGAGCAAAGAAGCTCTGTATCCGGAAATCATTTACTGTGAAGGAGAAAAGGACGGCGTTTCAGTTGAAGTTGCCATGCAGCATAACGACTCTTATACAGAGAACTGCTATGGATTTGTAAATAACATTAATACACCGGAAGGCGGAACTCATATTATAGGTTTCCGCAATGCGATTACCAAGACTTTTAACGATTATGCGAGAAAAAATAAACTGCTCAGAGACAGTGAGCCAAACCTTACCGGTGAAGATATTCGTGAAGGACTTACGGCTATTGTCAGTGTAAAAATCGAGGAACCGCAGTTTGAGGGTCAGACCAAGCAGAAACTTGGCAACAGTGAGGCCAGAGGTGCGGTAGATAATGTGGTTAGCAGACAACTGGAGATTTTTCTTGAACAGAATCCGTCGGTAGCAAAAGTAATCGTTGAGAAATCGGTTCTTGCACAGAGAGCCAGGGAGGCAGCACGCAAAGCCCGTGAATTGACCAGAAGAAAATCCGCACTGGACAGTATGGCGCTTCCGGGCAAACTTGCTGACTGTTCTGACAAGGATCCGTCAAATTGTGAAATTTATATCGTAGAGGGAGATTCTGCGGGTGGCTCTGCCAAGACTGCGAGAAATCGTGCGACACAGGCAATCCTTCCTCTGAGAGGTAAGATTCTTAACGTAGAAAAGGCACGTCTTGACAGAATTTATGGAAATAATGAAATTAAGGCTATGATCACCGCATTTGGAACAGGTATTCACGAAGATTTTGATATTTCCAAGCTGCGCTATCATAAGATTATCATTATGACAGATGCCGATGTGGACGGTGCTCATATTGCTACGCTGCTTTTGACATTCCTGTATCGTTTCATGCCGGAGCTGATCAAGCAGGGATATGTATATCTTGCGCAGCCGCCTCTTTATAAAATAGAGAAAAATAAAAAAATATGGTATGCCTATGATGATGCGGAATTGAATAAGATCCTCAGCGAGATTGGCCGTGATAACAACAATAAGATACAGCGGTATAAAGGTCTTGGAGAAATGGATGCAGAACAGCTGTGGGAAACAACAATGGATCCGGAAAAACGAATTCTTCTGAAGGTTGTGATGGACGAATCTACCACATCAGAACTGGATCTTACATTTACGACCCTTATGGGTGATAAAGTAGAACCGAGACGTGAATTTATTGAAGAGAATGCAAGATTTGTAGAAAATCTGGATATCTGATCCGAATAAGGGGAGAGCATAATGGAAGATAATATTTTTGATAAAGTCCATGAGGTAGACCTGCAGAAAACCATGGAAAGATCTTATATAGATTATGCCATGAGTGTTATTGCATCCAGGGCTCTGCCGGACGTAAGAGACGGTCTGAAACCGGTTCAGCGTCGAGTTCTTTATTCTATGATCGAGCTGAACAATGGACCGGATAAACCTCATCGTAAATGTGCCCGTATTGTCGGTGATACCATGGGTAAATATCATCCCCATGGTGACAGTTCCATATACGGAGCACTGGTTAATATGGCACAGGAGTGGTCTACCAGATATCCGCTGGTAGACGGCCACGGAAATTTTGGCTCTGTGGATGGAGACGGTGCTGCCGCCATGCGATACACAGAAGCAAGACTGAGTAAGATCTCCATGGAGATGCTTGCGGACATCAACAAAGATACAGTAGATTTCCAGCCGAACTTTGATGAAACAGAACGGGAACCGGTTGTACTTCCTTCCCGTTATCCGAACCTTCTGGTAAACGGTACTTCAGGTATTGCAGTAGGTATGGCAACCAACATTCCTCCGCATAATCTTCGGGAAGTCATAAAGGCAGTTGTAAAAATTATTGATAATATCGTTGAAGAACAGCGTGAAACATCCATAGATGAAATTCTGGAAATTGTAAAAGGACCGGATTTTCCTACAGGAGCTACAATTCTCGGAACAAGAGGAATTGAGGAAGCTTACCGTACAGGCCGTGGAAAAATCCGTGTGCGTGCGGTGACCAACATTGAGACGCTGCCAAACGGCAAATCGCGCATTATTGTAACAGAACTTCCGTATCTGGTTAATAAAGCCAGGCTGATCGAAAAAATTGCCGAGCTTGTCCGCGACAAGAAGATAGATGGTATCACAGATCTGAATGATCATTCCAGCAGAGAAGGCATGCGGATCTGTATTGATCTGCGTAAAGATGCCAATGCCAATGTGGTTTTGAATCAGCTCTATAAACATACGCAGCTTCAGGATACATTCGGTGTGATTATGCTTTGTCTTGTTTCCAGAGGAGGCAGACTGGAACCGAAGGTGCTGAGTCTTTTGGACATGCTGAAATATTATCTGGAACATCAGGAAGAGGTCGTTACCAGAAGAACCAGATATGATCTGAACAAAGCGCAGGAACGTGCTCATATTCTGGAAGGACTTTTGAAAGCCCTGGATAATATTGATGAAGTTATCCGGATTATCCGCAATTCCAGAAATGTTCAGGCTGCAAAAGAAGAATTGATGAATCGTTTTGAACTGACAGATGTTCAGGCACAGGCAATTGTAGATATGCGTCTTCGTGCGCTGACCGGTTTGGAACGGGAGAAGCTGGAAGCGGAATATGCGGAATTGATGGAAAAAATCCGTAAATTAACAGCGATTCTTGCAGACAGAAATCTCCTTCTTCGTGTAATCCGCGAAGAAATTCTGCAGATTGCCGAGAAATATGGCGATGAAAGAAGAACAGCCATCGGTTATGATGATTCTGATATTACTACAGAAGATATGATTCCAAGAGAAAATACCGTCATTGCCATGACAAGACTGGGTTATATCAAGAGAATGACAGTAGATAATTTCAGAAGTCAGGGACGAGGAGGCAGAGGCGTCAAAGGAATGCAGACACTGGAGGATGACTTCATAGAAGAACTGATGATGACAACAACACATCATTATCTGATGTTCTTTACCAATACAGGAAGAGTATATCGTCTCAAAGCGTATGAGATTCCGGAGGCAGGCAGAACAGCCAGAGGAACGGCAATTATCAATCTGCTTCAGCTTATGCCTGGAGAAAGAATTACAGCTGTAATTGCGCTGAATAAATTTGAAGAAGGCAAATATCTTATGATGGCAACCAGAAACGGTCTTGTGAAGAAAAC
Organism: Blautia sp. HCP3S3_G3; assembly: GCF_052063365.1. Classification (NCBI taxonomy): domain Bacteria; kingdom Bacillati; phylum Bacillota; class Clostridia; order Lachnospirales; family Lachnospiraceae; genus Blautia; species Blautia sp. HCP3S3_G3. The sequence continues at coordinate 42,127 of NZ_JBQHXR010000022.1, forward strand.
ACCGGTTCAGGATTATGTCAATGTGCGCAAAACCGGACTTGCAGCAATTGCACTGCGGGACGATGATGAACTGATTGAGGTAAAATGTACGGACAATAAGAAAGATGTTCTTCTTGTAACAAAAGACGGAATGTGCATCCGGTTTAAAGAAACTGACGTGAGAACGACGGGAAGAGTTTCCATGGGTGTAAGAGGAATCAATCTTGAGGATGGAGATGAAGTTGTGGGAATGCAGCTGAATTCTCAGGGAGATTATCTTCTGGTTGTTTCCGAAAATGGTATGGGCAAACGTACTTCCATGGGTGAATTTACCTGTCAGAACCGTGGCGGTAAAGGCGTGAAGTGCTATAAGATTACAGAAAAGACAGGAAATGTAATCGGCACAAAGGCTGTCAGCGAAGAAAATGAAATCATGATCATCACAACGGAAGGTATTATTATCCGGATATCCTGTGCGGAAATTTCCATTCTTGGAAGAATTACCTCAGGAGTAAAACTGATCAATCTTTCCGATGGTGTCAAAGTAGCAAGTTTCGCGAAAGTCCGCGAGAAGAAGGATGAAGAACAGCCAAAGGAACCGGCCGTACAGGATACAGAAGGGGAAGCTGAACAGTCATGAAAAAGATAATGGGATATAAGCGGTATATTATCATAGGCGCCGTTGTCCTGATTGTTTTTCTGGCTCTGATTTTTGGACTCAGGAGCTGTGGAGTCAGTCATAAATCGCCGGAGGGCGTTGCCAGGTCACTGATTAAGGCTTATGCAAATGGAAATCAGAAAAAAATCAAAGACTGTTACGGTGCAAAAAAAGATACGGAGGAATCTCTTCAGAAAGAAATAGACGCTACAATCAGATATTTTGACGCGCATAATCTGAAAGATGTGGAAATCAAAGAATGTGATGTGTTATCGGAAAATGATAAATACACATATGTCTATGTGACATATGATATGCAGCTTGAAAACAGTCAGTCCTATCCCTGTATCAATACGTATATGACGGACAAGGAAGATGGCAGATATTACATTCTGTCATCTTCAAAAGTGACCGATGATATGCGAAAACAGGCGGCTTCGGATTATGCAAAATTTATGACTACCAATACATACAAAAATTATGTAAAAGAATACGAGACATTTACCAAAAAGAATCCGGGATATGAGGATAAAATTGCCGGCAAGCTGAGCTGATTCTGTTCTGGAAGCGGGGGGATAATGAAATGAAAAGAATTATTATGATGGTATTGAGAAATCTCCTGTTTGTTCCATATGGATGGATCAAGCTTTGCTGGTATGCGTCACATGTGGACCGATATACGGAAGAGGAGAGGTATTCTCTGTTGAAATACATTGATGACCGTGCGAATAAGGGAGGAAATCTCATTATTGACGCTCATGGTGTAGAAAATATACCCAAAGAGAATGGATTTATGTTCTATCCGAATCACCAGGGTTTATATGATGTGCTGGCCATTCTTGCAGTATGTCCTGTGCCATTTTCTGTAGTGGCCAAAAAAGAAGTAGCCGATATTCCATTTTTAAAACAGGTATTTGCCTGTATGAAAGCTTATATCATAGACAGGGAAGATATCAGACAGTCTATGCAGGTAATCATGAATGTAACCAAAGAAGTAAAAGAGGGAAGAAATTATCTCATCTTTGCGGAAGGGACGAGAAGTAAAAATGGAAATCATCCGCAGGAATTTAAAGGTGGAAGCTTTAAGGCTGCTATAAAAGCAAAATGTCCAATTGTTCCAGTTGCATTGATTGATTCCTATAAGTCTTTTGATACAGGATCAATTAAACCATTGACGGTACAGGTACATTTTCTGGAGCCACTGTTATATGAAGAATATAAAGATATGAAATCAGTGGAAATAGCAGCAGAAGTAAAGAAAAGAATCGAAAAAACAATCCAGGAAAATGGTGGATGGGAAGAATAATCAGAAATAAAATCAAAAATAAATAAAAAAACATTAGAAAACCCGTTGACAAGACGGGTTTTCTTAGTTATAATAATCCATGCGCTGTGGAAATGCGCATTCGAATTAAATAAGGAATTATGAAGTTCGGAGTCTGGAGAAGTACTCAAGAGGCCGAAGAGGTGCCCCTGCTAAGGGTATAGGTCGTTTACGCGGCGCGAGGGTTCAAATCCCTCCTTCTCCGTTTTAAGTTTGAAAAAAACTTAAAAAACTTGTTGACAAGCGATTCAATATATGATATACTAAACGAGTTGCTGAAAACAACAAAAGAAAATGCATCGAAAAAACTTTTAAAAAACTTTTAAAAAACTTTTAAAAAACTTGAAAAAGTTCTTGACAAAGAAAAAAAGATGTGATAAAGTATAAAAGCTGTCGCAAGACAGAAAACCTTGATAACTAAACAGTGAAACACATACGATTCTCGAAAATTCTTTACATTCAAAAGAACGGTTCGATGAACCAAAAACAGTAAAAACG